>CALBSQ010000131.1 GCA_937967325.1 uncultured Chloroflexota bacterium | reverse complement strand
ACCGACGACAACCTGTACAATGTGCCTGCCAACTGGTGGGGACAGTTCCTCTTCACCATCGGCAGCATCAAGCCAACGGGGAAGTCGTAACCTCTCCCCCCGCCCCTCCCCTGGAAAGGGAGGGGAGCTTGGGCGGGGACTACCGTTGCTCTTCGCTGCAGTCATCGCTCGTGCGGACAAGAGAAGCAACCGGCCCTCCCGTGGACGCTCCCCTCCCTTTCCAGGGGAGGGGCGGGGGGAGAGGTTCCCTACAAAGGAGGAGGTTAGGATGGCGAGCATCCCAACGTCGCCAACGGCGCAGTTGCCGGCGGCCGCGGCGGCCAATCCGGCGCGCCGCCGGGCCCTCCATCCGGCCGTTGCCTACATGCTGCGGCGCTTCGCCTTGTACCTGGTCACGCTGTGGGGCGCCTTTACCGTCACCTTCCTGTTCTTTCGGCTCATTCCTGGCGATCCGATCGGCGCCTTTATTAACACACTCCAGACGAACCAGGTCTACAACGTCCAGGCCAGCGCCGAGGTGCTTGCCCATTACCGGCAGGTATTCGGGCTGCAGGGGAACCTGTTCCAGCAGTACGTCAACTACATGTATCAGGTCTTCGTCAATCATGACCTGGGTCCGGCGCTGATCGATTACCCGACCCATTCCCAGGTCATCATCTTCCGAGCACTGCCCTGGACGATGGGCTTGCTGGGGCTGTCCGCCGTCATTGCCTGGGTCATTGGCTTGCTGCTGGGCGCCTTGGTCGGCTGGCGTCGGAATGCGCTCTCGTCGCGGTCGATCACGAACGTCGCGCTGGCCTTCTCGCATGTGCCTTATTATTTTGTCGCCTTGATGCTCTTGTTCTTTTTCGCCTACCGGCTCAACTGGTTCCCGTCGGTGGCGGCCTATGACTCCAGTATCGCGCCGGCGCTCAATCTGTCGTTCATCGGTAGCGTCGTGCATCACGGGCTGCTTCCTGCTCTTTCCATTGCTTTTATCGGCGCGTGCAACTGGCTTATCTCGACACGCATGCTTATCGTTTCGACCCTAGGGGAGGACTATCTCACGTTCGCCGACGCCAAGGGGCTAAATCCCCGGCGTATCTTGTTGAGCTATGCCCTGCGCAATGCCTATCTGCCGCAGATCACCGGTTTCGGCATCTCGCTCGGCTTCATCTTCAACGGCAACGTGCTGGTGGAAACCCTGTTCAACTATCCCGGCGTCGGCAACCTGTTCGTGCAGGCACTGGGCGTGCTGGACTACGACACCATTCAGGGTATTGTCTTCCTGGCTATCTTCGCCGTGCTCACCGCCAATCTGGTCATCGATCTGATCCTCCCATTGTTTGATCCACGCGTGAAGTACTGGCGATAGGACTCGGAGGAGCAGGCTCATGTTCAAAGCAATACGCCGGCTGTGGGGGTCCAGCGGCAAGTTCCGTACCGGCATCAGCATCGTCGGCGTGCTGATCGTACTGGCTATCCTCCATCCGCTGTTCTCCTGGATCATCGGCGGAACACAGGATCCCCTCGCCATCGGCGGGTATGATCCTTGGGAAGTACCTAACGTCGATCACTGGCTGGGTACCGACCGCTACGGGCGCGACCTGATGGCGATGACGCTGGACGGGCTGGCCATTTCCCTAGAGGTTGCCGCTATCGCCGGGATTCTTTCCACGGTGATCGGCGTCGTCGTGGCCTTCGTCGCCGGCTACAAGGGTGGCAAGCTGGACAGCGTGCTGAACACGACCACGGACATGTTCCTGGTGGTGCCCAGCTTCCCCCTGCTGCTGACGCTGTCGGCGTACCTGAAGCATGTGTCGCTGCTCACGGTGGCGTTGATGCTCACCATCTTTAGCTGGCCCTTCGCGGCACGCACGATTCGGTCCTACGTGCTCAGCTTGCGCAGCCGTCCCTACGTGGAGCTGGCGCGTGTGACCAACTTGAACGACTTTCAGATCATCTTTCAAGAGCTGGTGCCCAACATGCTGCCGTACATCGGCGTCGGCTTCGCCAACGCGGCGCTCGGGGCGATCTTTGCGCTGGTTGGTCTGGAGGTCATCGGCCTCGGACCGTCGAACATCATCGATCTGGGCTTGATGATCAACTGGGCAATCAGTTGGGGCGCCATGAGTCTGGGCGCCTGGCCGATCTTCGTGGCGCCGGTCGTCTTCCTCTCGCTGCTGTTCATCGGCGTCAACCTGGTGAACGTTGGCTTGGAAGAGATGTACAATCCGCGGCTGCGTGGCACGGCAGGGGCATAGGGCGCGATGGAGAACAGTTGCCGGCTGGGGAGGACGTAGCCAGGATGATCGACCATTCACGGGTCGCCGTCGCGCCCCGGTCAACGGGCGACCTGGTCGAGATTGTCGATCTCGGCGTGTATTACAACACCGTTGGCGGTGTGAGCAAGGCCGTCGACGGCATCTCTTTGGAGATCGGGCACGGGGAGATTCTGGGCATCGCCGGCGAGTCCGGCTCCGGCAAGAGCACCGTCGCCAACGCCATGCTGCGCCTGGTCCGCCCGCCGGGCTTCATCGCCAGCGGGAGCATCCGCTTCCGTCCTGGCAACGGCAAGCCGGTGGATCTGCTCCAGGTGGACGAGGCGACGCTGCGCGACATCCGCTGGCGCAATCTTGCCTACATCCCCCAGGGGTCGATGAACTCGCTCAACCCGGTCATGCGCATCGTCGACCAGTTCGTCGACGTGATGCAGGAGCACGGCACGTCCAGCGCCCACGAAGCTCGGCAGAAGGTCCCCGACCTGCTCGGCCAGGTGAGCCTGGCGCCGCACGTGGCACGCATGTACCCGCACGAGCTCTCCGGTGGCATGAAGCAGCGCGTGATCATCGCCATGGCCATCGCGCTGCAGCCGGATCTGGTGATTGCCGACGAGCCGACCACGGCGCTGGACGTCAACGTCCAGCGCATGATCATCCAGACCCTCGGCGACCTGCGCGATCGCTTCGGCATGTCGCTCATCATCGTCAGCCACGATATGGCGGTCCACGCCGAGCTGGTCGATCGTGTCGCGATCATCTATGCCGGCGAGGTGGTCGAGGTCGGCGACGTCCATCAGATTTTCAAGCGGCCGCTGCATCCCTACACCCAGGGGCTGATCCAAGCCATTCCGCACGTGGGCGGCGCTCGCCGGCGACTGGAAGGAATCTCCGGCAATGCGCCCAACCCGAGCGACTGGCCGTCGGGGTGCCGCTTCCACGCGCGCTGTCCCTATGCGACGGAGTACTGCCGGGCCAATCATCCGGAATTGCTGCCGTTTGCGGAGGCGAAGTCTGGGAACACCGGCACGACGCCTCGAGTGGCCTGCCATCTGTACCATCACCCTAAGGAGATGGGAGTCCGCGGTGACCAGTAGCAGCAAGCAGATCGAGCTGAACGAGGTCACGCAGGTGTTTCGCGGCGCCGCCTTTCGCCAGATCGGCGGCGAGCTGACAGCGGTCGACCACGCGTCGTTTACGCTCACGGCCGACCCGCCCCAAATCGTGAGCCTGGTCGGGGAGAGCGGCAGCGGCAAGAGCACGATCGCGCGGATCATCCTCGGGCTGCAGCGCCCATCGAGCGGGCAGGTCACCTACTACGGCAAGGACATCTACAGCCTAGCGGGTGACGAGTTCAACCGCTATCGCAAAGACGTGCAGGCGGTGTTCCAGGATCCGTACGGCATCTTCAACCCGTTCTACCGGGTCGATCGGGTCTTCTGGACCGCGATCAAGCAGTTCAAGCTCGCGAAGTCACGAGGGCAGGGCCAGACCCTCATCGATGAGTCGCTGCTTGCCGTGGGGCTGCGTCCGGCGGATGTGCTGGGCCGCTACCCCCACCAGATCAGCGGGGGGCAGCGGCAGCGCATCATGCTGGCGCGGGTCTCGATGCTCAGGCCGGCCTTCATCATCGCCGACGAGCCGGTGTCCATGCTCGACGCGGCAGTGCGCGTGCTCTTCTTGAACATCCTGCTCGATTTCAAGCAGAAGTACGGCATGACCACGCTGTTCATCACGCACGATCTGTCCACGGCTTACTACCTGGGCGGCGACGTGATGGTGATCTCCAAGGGGAAGATCCTGGAGCGGGGAGCCGTCGACGACGTGCTGGTCCATCCGCGGCATCCCTACACGCAGATGCTACTCTCCTCGCTGCCCACGCCCGACCCCGACGCCCGCTGGCAGGACCGCCTGCAGGTCAGCGCCGTGTCGGACGCCACGGTCGTGCCGGGGTAACCTCTATCCGGC
>CALBSQ010000130.1 GCA_937967325.1 uncultured Chloroflexota bacterium | reverse complement strand
GGCATCGGCCGGTGTTCGGCATCTACGACGTGAAGACCCTGTCCGTGCCCGACCCCAAACTCGACCCCAAGCTCCTGGAGCAGGTGGAGGCGGAATACTTGCGCCGCTACTTCCGGCCACGACACGAGATCGAGGCGCAACTGCGTAAGCAACGGGAGGTGGAAGAGCCGGAGCTGTTGCCACGGGCGAGCGGCTATCGAAGGGCGGGTGAGCGAGCCGCCTGAGGATGGAACGACCACCAAGACCAGGAAGAGACGAGCAGGACGTTGGGAAGGAACCTGACCGCTCGCTCACCCGCTACCGAAGTCTATTCGTCCAGCGCGGCGACGCGTTTGGCAGGCAACGGGACTGGTCCCGGTTGTACTACCGCGTTCGCTCGCCGCTGACGGACGAGGTGCTCACGAAACACCTGCGTGGTGAGCTCACCATAGGCCTCTACAGCCTCGATCCCTCGGGAATGACCCGCTGGACGGTCCTGGACTCGGACCAGGGACTGGAGCCGATTGTGGCGGCACAGGAGTCCCTTGCCGGGCGGGACATCCCGTCCTACCTGGAAGCCTCGCGGGCGGGAGGACACTGTTGGGTCTTCTGGGAGAAACCGATCAGCCCGACGATCGCCAGGCGGATCATCGAGCCCTCAGCGCCGGGATTGGAGGTCTTCCCCGCCGGCGACATCCCCGATGAGGACGGCTACGGCTTGCTGCTGCGAGCGCCCCTGGGCATCCATCGCTACAGCGGGAGCCGCTACCCCTTCGTCCATCCCGATGGCGAGCCGGTGTCAACGGGCAAGGTCCGGGGCCAGATCGACTGGCTGGCCCGGAATGTGCGGAGAGTTGACCCGGCTCCCCATGCCGAGCAACTCCCCATCCTTCCCCCGGCAGGGGAGCATCCTGTCTCCGAGCGAAAAAATAGTGAGCAGTCCCCGATCCGGCAGTGGGTGGAGGAGCACCCGATCCGCGACGTCGTGGAGCGGTATGTACGGCTGAACAAGGCGGGGGTGGGCCACTGCCCGTGGCCGGAGCACCACAAGGACAAGGATAGACACAGTTCATTTCAGGTGTTCGAGAAGACCGGTCGCTGGTGGTGTTATGCGGAAAGGGTGGGCGGGAATAGCGCGGACTTCGTCATGCGGCTCGAGAACCTGACGGCGCGGGAGTTCGTCCGTAAGCACGCTCCGAGATGAATGCCAACAGTCGCTCGACTAGTTCCTGGCGGCGCGATTGCTCCTTGATCTCGTGCTCCCAGAGTACGAGGCATCGATAGCCAACCTTGGCGTACTCCTCGACCATGCGGTCGGCATTCCAGCTGTAGTCGGGGGCGCCATTGCGCTCACTAAATGGCCTGCTATGGAAATAGTCCCCGTAGACCTCGAGTACCTTCTTCTGTGACTTCACCTTGAAATCAGGGACCTTATGTGCGCCATTGGCCAGGCGGATATAGATCCTGTTCTCGATGGCGTCGGCATAATAGACCTGACCCGGTAGGGCGGTGCGCGAATAGTCCGCGTAGAGATTGTGCTGCCCGAGCATGTGAGCGATGGCGAGCTCTATCTTGTTCGGCTTGAGCTCCGCCATTGCTCGGGCACGCAGCATCATCGCTCTTTTTCGCTCGTAGGGCATTGCCTTCGATACCCTGGACATCTGGGCGTGGATTTGTTGCGGGGGGAGCTTTGCCAGCCGAGCGGCGGTACGTTTTCCTCCCACCCGTCCCCATGCTCGCTGCTGTCCGATCGATGTTGCTTCCTTCGAACGACGGATGCGCTCTGCCTGCTGCTCCGGCGTCTCCATCGCGTTTCGTTTTTTTGCCCAATTGCTGAGGTTCTCATGGGTGAGATGTTTCTGGGCTAGGGCAAGGTGGGCAAGGTTGATAGCCCTTCGTTCCTCCGGGCTGAGGCGCCTGATTGGTGGAGGGTAGAAGATGAGCAGATTGTTTCGTTGATTATCGAGACCATTGTGGTTGAGATGTCGCACTATCCGATTGGCAGGTGCTCCAGTGATGAGGCGATGCATCTTGATCTGTCCCCGATTGCGCCGCGGACCCTGGGATCGGATCGCGTATCCTTCGGTTCCTTCCCTCGGTGCCCATGACCACTTCCACCGGTTCAACCAGGGATAGTCGGCATCATCGACCAGGGCATATTTTCCCCGAGAGAGTGCAATTCTCCGCATAAAGAAAAGCCGACTCAATGGTACTGAGCCGGCTCGGATGTTCCTTGGAACAAGCGCTTGTGCGCCTCGGTACCATCAAGGTAGCTCTATTATAGCAATCGTCCGGTATTTGGTCAATGGCTGAGGATCGAATCGGGGAGAATGTCTTCAGCTTCCTGGCGCGCTACCACAACCTCTCGCCGGCGGAGCTGCTGCGGAAGATCCGCAACGGCAGCTACTAGGGGCGCAGGCGGCGATCCGGCGGGAGCTGTCCGCGCGGCGGTTGCGGGCGGGACACCGTATCCAGGTCGGTGCTGGGCTGGGAGCGGCGAACCAGTCGATCTTCGACCACGCGGTATTGCCCGTCAACAGTGGTCGATGGCGTGTTGAAACGCCAATCTTCCTCGGTGACTTCACCGGTCCTGATGGAGATATCTATTCCACTGGCCCATTCTGGACTGGACACACAGTAGCTGTAGCTGGACACAGAGTAGCTGTAGCCGGTCATTTTTTCCTCGTGTTCAGCGGTAGAGGAGAGACGACGGAATACTGCTGCGGTGCATGGCGTTCCGCGAATAGTATACTGTGAAACCTTCTCTGTAATGTAGTTAGTGGTTCCTCCTTCTATGCTGCCGGTGCTGATTGTATAGCGCTCGGCAAGTGTGACTGTCGTACCGAGCTGATCTTCATCGAAATAGATAATCAATGCACCACCCGACCTAGTGATATCCAGTAGCATGCCTTTGACGATGCTTTTCTCTTTGGAACGGTCAACATAGGGCATGGGGAGACTCCTCAGTCACACGGGAGACATAGGACCAGTGTATCAGGACGGGGACGTGGCGGCCAGCTCGTCGGGGTGTTTGTTGTCACCTTCCAGCCCGCGGATCATTGTGCTTGCGATTTTTTGGATGGCGCCCAGGGCGTTCTTGAGGACCTGCTTCTCTTTCGCCCAGACGGCGACGTAGGGGAAGGAGCGGGCTCCCGTGTCCAGACCGAAATGACTACAGACGACGTAGGCGCTGGCCTCGGCGACGGTCTCCTGTTCCGGCTGGCGTTGCTGGTCCGGCTTGTGCCCGGCGAAATGGTGGGCGAGCTCGTGGGCTAAGGTCTTGGTGACCTGGAGCTGGCTCGCGGCGTGCAGGTCAATCATCCTCGTGAGGGGGTCGTAGCTGCCCATGGTGTGGCTGCCCGGTTCAGGTGGAGGCAGGTGGCGGACATGGACGCCTTGTTGCCGCGCCAGGCCTTCCAGCTTGCCGAAGAGCACGCCGCCCTCGTCGCCCTCTAGGACGGGAATGTGGACATCCGGTAACGGTTTGCCGTCGGTCTGCAAGACATCAAAAGTGTTGCCGATGCCGAAGCCGGTGAGCACTTCCTCCTCCTTGCCATCTTGATTGCGCTGCTTGCGGAGCATCGGGTAGAAGACCTTGATCCCCTTCTCGCCCTTCTTGACGCTGCGTCCCATGGCTTTCCAGTTATCGAAGCGGGCGACCCTGGTGGCGTCGGGGCGCTGCGCCATGATCAGCAGCGTATTTTTCCACGAGTATTGGTGGAACCTGCTTTGCATCAGCAGGAACTCCCGGAACGTGTCGGAGTCCTGGATGTGCTCGACAGCGGCTTCTAAGCGGGCATAGACGTCGGACTGGTACTCGTTGAACGGCTTGCGTTCCTGTCCTTGGGGTGGTGGTGGTCGAAATCCTTCCTTGAATGGCATAGGTGAGAACCATATCAATGGTGTCACTAATATGGTAGGGAGAGTATAGCAAAACCCTGTTATTCCCGCAAGTTGCTATAGTCTGATATAGAACGTGTTATTGACACCTCTCTGCAGAAGGTATAGTATCGTCCTATACCTATGAAAAACGTGACACTTGACTTACCACAACAAGACTTCGACGAGATCATGCTGCGAAGCTTCGCCGAGATGCAGAACAAGACCATCGCGGCGGTCTACCACAAGATGCGCGGCCAGATCGTGACGCAGCGGA
>CALBSQ010000129.1 GCA_937967325.1 uncultured Chloroflexota bacterium | reverse complement strand
TGGAGCAGGGCCGCATGCTGCGCGACCTGACCGTGCGCCAGCCCAACCTCGAGGATGTCTTCATCGCCCGCACCGGCCGCACTATCCGCGCCGGCGCGGACAGCTAGCCCGTCAGGGCGGGGTCTGGGATGTCCCCAGCATGAATCCCTCTTGTCACTGTTCAAGCATGGACCAACAGGACTCCTGCTGATGCACTCGAAACAGAAAGGAAACGCGGCATGTATCGCTTCTGGACAATCTTCGTCGCGCACCTGCAGATGACGTTGCGCAATCGGATGGCCATGTTCTGGACCATCCTCTTCCCCGTCGCCTATTTGCTCTTCTTCGGCTTCATCAACATTGGCGGCGGCAACAATAGCGTGGTGGCGGGCGCGGGCCAGTCGGGGAAGGTCGGCTACGTCGCCTACCTCACCATCGGCGTCCTCATCATGCAGGCGATGAGTGTGGCGATCATGGGCTACGGCCGCAACATCACGGCCTGGCGCGACCAGGGAGTGCTGCGACGGTTGGCGGTGACGCCGTTGCCGAGCTGGGAATTCCTCCTGGCTTTGCTGGCGGGACAGCTCGTCCTCATCCTACTCAATGCCGCCCTGGTGATGGCGGTGTCGGCCGTGCTGTTCGGCGTCCGCTTTAGCATCGCCGGCGCGGGCATCGGCTTCGCCGTCTTTCTGCTGGCGATCCTGGTCTATCTCGGCATCGGGCAGCTCACGTTCGCGCTGGCCAAAAAGACCGATACCGTGAACGCGGTGTCGCAGGTGATCTACTTTTTCTTGATCTTCCTGGGCGGCATCTTCCTTCCGGTGGAGGTCTTCCCTCAGGTCGTTCAGCAAGCGCTACGCGTATTGCCGACGACACTGGCGCTGGACGTGATGCGCCCGTCGCTGTTGCTCGGCGCTGTGTCGGGAGTGGTCGCGCTCGACGCTATCGGGCTTGCCGTATACTTTGTGGTGCTGTTCGCCCTCTCGGCGCGCAGCTTCCGCTGGGAGCAGGCCGCATGAATGATAGCCCACCACGCCGGTTCATCAAGCGCTTTATCCGGGTGATGGATGCAGTGGCCTGGCTGTGGCTGGTCCTCAGTGTCGGCAGCACCTTCACCGTAGGACACGAGCGGCTCGATTCCGCCGGCGGCGCCGCCACCATCGCGTTGGTGGCGGCGTTCGTCGCATGGTGGCGAGGCATGCCGCGCCTGCTCCATCCGAGCCCCCATGCGCAGCCGGTGGAACCCGCGGGCTGGCGAGGATTGCTCATCCTGGGCGGACTGGTGGCGATTACCCTGGCGCTCATCCACCAGAGCGGCTTTTTCGTCTCGCTGATGTGGATGGTGATGGGGATGAGCTTCGCCCTGCTCAAGCTGCAGCTCGCCATCCCTTCCGCGGCTATCACATTTGGTCTCGCTGGATTCTTCTCGGGCATGTTTCCCCAATCCATCCGCGGCGGTCAGGACGTCTACCAGCTTGTCACCGGGCTGCTGGTGCTGGCGTTGTGGGTGGCGATGGGCGTGACCATGCACCGGCTCATCAGCACCTGGTACGACAACACGCGGCTCATCAAACAGCTCAACGAGGCACAGGACGATTTGCGACGTCGCGCCGACACCGACCGTGAGAACGCCGTCCTCCGTGAGCGAACACGCCTGGCCCGCGACATGCACGATGGCCTCGGGCACGCCCTGACCCTGATCGCGGTGAAGGCGGAGGCGGCGCAGCGACTGCAGCAGGTGAATCCGGAGCGGGCCAGGGCGCAGCTCGAGCAGATCAAAGAGGTCGCGCGAGACAGCATGCAGGATCTGAAACGCTCCGTGGCCTCGTTGCGCTCGCCGATCCTCGACCAAGGATCGCTTTCCGAGGCACTAGACCAGTATGCCGGCGATCTGGCCCGGCAAGCCGGGTGGCAGCTCACCCTCGACCTGGCGACGCATCTCCCCTTGCCGGCAGATGTTGAGGAGACCATCTGGCGCACCGCTCAGGAAGCCTTGACCAACGTGCTCAAACACGCCCAAGCTGCCCACGTCGTGGTGCGGCTGACGGCCTTGTCCTCCCTGGTGCGACTGTCGGTGCAGGACGATGGCATTGGCCTGCCGGCGGCCCCGACGCCCGAGGGTCATTACGGGCTGCGCGGCATGCACGAGCGCGCGTCCGCGCTCGGGGGCGGCCTGAGTATCGCCTCGGACCACGGCCGCGGCACGACAGTCACGCTGGAGCTGCCGCTGCGAAATGCCGCTACGGAAGCGGAGGGGGCAGGTGCCGATACGCTTGCTGCTGTGTGAGGATCAGACGCTCATGCGCGAGGGCCTGCGCACAATCCTCGATCTGGAGGAGGGCATGACCGTTGCCGGTGAGGCGGCGGATGGCGTGGCCGCTATCGAGCGGGCGCTGGAGTTGTCGCCGGATATTGTGCTGATGGACATCGAGATGCCAAGGCTGGATGGTATCGCCGCGACCCGTGAGCTGCTACGCCTGCAGCCGGGCGCACGCGTGATCCTGCTCACTACCTTCGACTACGACGCCTACATCCTGGATGGTATCCGCGCCGGTGCGCGCGGCTACCTGCTGAAGAGCGCCCCGGCCAGCGAGCTGGTGGAGACGATCCGCCACGTCTACGCGGGAGAGCGCTTCATCCAGCCCGGTCTGGCAGCGCGGCTGCTGATGGAGATGAGCGGACGAGATCGCAAGACTGGACCGAGCGAGCTGGATGCGCTGAGCGAGCGCGAGGTGGAAGTGCTACGCCTGCTCGCGCAGGGCAGATCAAACCGCGAGATCGCCCAGGTGCTGGTCATCACTGAGGGGACGGTGAAAAACCACGTCTCCAACATCCTGTCCAAGCTGCACGCCGCCAACCGCACCGAGGCGGCCAACCTGGCGCGGCAGCGGCGGCTGGTATAACGGTGTGGGTGTCGATGTACCCGTTATCGATCAGCCAGCTTGTCGTAGTCCGCATGCGTCCCAATCCATTCCCAGATGCTGTAGTCATGTTGACGTATTCCAACGGCGCGATACCGTAAGCCGATGCGCGCGGAGTAGATTGTCGGATCCCTTGAGCCTATCGGCTTGAAGTGCAGGCTCGGCTGAAACGGATCTATCTTGAACAGTCGGTATGCTTCCCGTGCCTGACGTTGGACCGCCTCGGGAAGCTCGGTGAGCATCGTCCGGAACCTCCTGGTAGTCTTTGACCTCACAAGAGCTCGTCCAAGTCCCGGGTTTCGTTTGCAGCGTCCTCCCTGCGCGCTTCCTGGGCCAGGTGCTCAAGAAACCGCTGCGATCCGGGCGTACGCACGATGGCGTCCCATTCTTGTTCTTCGATCTCTTGTTCCAGGATTTCTGCGAGCGCATCCTGTACCTCCGGTGAAAGCTGCTCGACTTGAGCTACCACCTGCCGTAGCCGTTCGGTCATGGCGTCCTCCACTTTCCGCACCGTCGTTCGCTATCGCATTGTATCGCTGCATCCCCGCGGCTGCGCGACTGGCGTTGACTCACACCTCGATATTAGGGTACCCTAACTCTTGCCCGCCAGTGAGGTCGCGGCCGGATACGAACGAAGGAGTCAATGCGCTCGTGAACCTACCGACGACCCTGGCGCTCGGCGCGATCGCCGGCTTCACCATCTGTCTCGGTCTGCCGATCGCGCGACTGCGTCAGCCCCGCCGTTCCTGGCAGGCGTTCCTCAACGCGTTGGCGACAGGTATCCTCGTCTTCCTCCTGTGGGACATCCTCAGCAAGGTGAGCGATCCGATCCAAGGCGCCGTGGAGGCCGCCAAAATGGGATCTCCCGGCGAGTTCGTCACCTTGCTGGGGCTCTTCGTCGTCGGTTTTGCCGTCGGGCTGCTTGGGCTGGTCTACTTCGCGCGGACCGTCATCCGCCGGGGCAAGGTAGGCCCGCCTTCCCCGGTGCAACTGTCCCTCCTGATCGCCGCGGGCATCGGGCTTCACAACTTCTCCGAAGGGCTGGCGATTGGGCAAGCGTCCCGTGCCGGGGCAATGGCGCTGGCTGTGGTGTTGATTGTCGGCTTCGGGCTGCACAATACGACGGAGGGGTTCGGCATCGCCGCCCCCCTGGCCGGAGGTACGCCACCTTCCTGGCCCTTCTTGGGCCTGGCTGGGCTAATCGGCGGCGGGCCGACCTTCGTGGGTACTGCGCTCGGCTATAGCGTACAATCCGAGCCGTTGTTCGTGCTCTTCCTTGCCCTGGCCGCCGGAACGATCCTCTACGTGATCACCGAGCTCCTGCACGCCGGCCGGCGTCTCGCGCTTCCGGAGCTCGGGATGTGGGGGCTGTTCCTGGGCTTCTTTGCCGGCTACGGCACCGATCTCCTCCTCACCTGGGGCGGGGCCTGATTCCGAGTGGTCGGCCAGACTGGGCTGGTTCGGTGGCCAGGGCGTATAGCAATACGCCCCTACAAGGGACGCCGGCATTTCGTAGGGGCGTAATGCTATACGCCCTGGCCTTGCCGACCGGCAAAGGATTGCGAATCGCCACCGGCATTGGTTTCCGTGCCTACGAGCCGCGCACGGTAGGCAGAGAAACCTCCGAGGGCGAGGTCGTCCGCTGCACCAGCACCTCGACCGACTCGACGCGCACGCCTTCCACGACCTTGGGGAACAAGATACGGTCCGCGCCAGTCTTGGCCAGCTTGCGGCCCAGCCAGACCGGATCGTGGTGGAGGGCGATGATGGTGCCGCCTCCGCCGGCGCCGGCGAGCTTGGCGCCGAGGGCGCCGTGCCCCACCGCCGCCGCGATCAGCGCTTCGTTGGCCGGGCCGGAGCCGCCAAGGTCGCGCTGGATCGTGTGGTTTTCCGTCATCAGAGCGCCCAGGAGGGACCAATCGCGCTGCAGGAAGGCCTTCTTGCCCTCGCGGGCGAGCTGGCCGATGCGCACGTAGGCGTCGCGCACCTCGCGGTCACCCTCCAGCCAGCGCTCACGGATCGGCTTGTGGACCGCTCCGGAGGAGTGGACGATGCCGGTGTGGGCCAGGACAAACGGCAGGCTGTCCAGGTCGGTCGCATCCGCGTTGAGGCACTCAATGGCGGCATACGGCTCCTGGCCGACCTCACGGTAGAACTCCTTGTCGCGGAAGTCCATGTAATTGAGCCCACCGAACGAGGTCATGTAGAAGTCTTGGTAGCCGCAGATCACGCCCATGCGGTTGAGCTCGATGGAGCGGGCGACCTCGGCAAACTGGTAGCGATTCCAGGATCGGCCGGCGTACATGCTGAGCGCCTTCAAGGTCGCGCAGACGAGCGCCGAAGAGGAGGAGAGCCCGGACGCAAAGGGGATATCGCTCCAGACCGTCAGCCGGATCGGCGCGTCGTAGAGATGCAACTCGGAGAGGCAGGCCTTGGAGATGTCGTAGACATCGCCGCGTATCGTCAGGTCGTCGCGTCCGCCGACCAGAAGCGGGCGCTCCTGGGCCACCAGCGTCAGCCGCTCTGAGGATTCGACCAGGGCGTAGGCGCGCGGCTCGATGGAGCAGCTCAACACAGAGCCGCCGTACATGTCCGTGGGGTTGCCGATGATGCCGCAGCGGCCGGGCGCGGAGGTCCGGATCGGGTCGAACATGGTCAGCCGAGCTTTCGCGCCAGATGCTGCCGCAAGAGGTACCCGTAGCGCTCGTCCGCCAGCGCGAAATCCACGAAGGCGCGGTAGTAACTCTCGAAGTTGCCGATGTCGTAGCGCTGCTCGCCGTCTCGGAGCTTGACACAACAGACGGTGCGACCTTGCTTCAGCAGGATGCGGATGGCGTCGGCCAGCCAGATCTCTCCGCCTTTGCCAGGCATGGTGAGGTCCAGCGCATCGAAGACCTCGGGACTGAACACGTAGCGCGCGGCGATGGCCAGGTTGCTCGGCGCCGAGCCGCGGGTCGGTTTCTCGATCAGGTCGATGATCTCGAAGTCGTCGCCTACACCGTCCTTGGGCTTGACGATGCCGTACTTGTAGGCGTCGTCTTCGGACACCTCCTCGACCGCGATGGTGCAGCTCGCCTGTCGCCGAGCGTGCGCTTCGATCATTCGCTCGATCACACCGCGGCGGCTCTCGCCGCGGATGATGCTGTCGCCGAAGGCGACGACAAACACTTCATCGCCCACAAAGCGCCGTCCGAGGCGCACGGCGTCGCCGTTGCCGGCCTGGACGCTCTGGCGCGTGTAGAAGAACGCGGTCTCGGTCTCCGCGAAGCTGAGCACCTCCGCGAGGTCCTGGCTACCAGAGGAGGCCAGGCGCTGCACCAGATCGGGGTCGCGGTCGAAATGATCTTCGATGGAGGTCTTCTTGCGCCCGGTCACCAGCAAGACCTCGCGAATACCTGCCTGCTCCAGCTCCTCGACGACGTACTGCACGGCCGGCTTGCGTCCGACCGGCAGCATCTCCTTAGGCTGCGACTTGGTGACCGGGAGCAGGCGCGTGCCGAGACCGGCCACGGGTATCACCGCTTTGCGCACGACCAGCGGGGTCATAGCACGGCCCTTCTTCAACGCGGGCAGGGCGCTCAGGCATCGGCCCCAGCCCGAAATCGTCGCTGCGGATTCCTGAACGGCTACACTACCACGCGCGGCCGGCGATTGCATAGGCGCCGTACGACGCCCCTCTCGGTGCGGGAGGAGTGGCGATGGCAACGGCAACAACTGGCAGTGTGGACTCGCCAGATCATTGTTGCGGTTGCGAAACCTCTAGGGCTGGCGGGTCGGCGTCGCCCGGGTCGTAGTCGAAATTGGTCGATTCACGGACGCGCTGCCCGGCGAATGGGGTGAGAGTGCGCGGCCCAGCGTACAGGCGGCGCTCTAACTGCCGGTGGTAGGGGGTCCAGTTGCCGGGTCGCTCCACCTGCCGCAGACCGACGGTGAAGATGGCGAGCTGGGTGCTGGTGTAATCGGCCAGGTGCAAGGCGACTGCTTCCAGCGTCTTAGGCTCCTGCGGCGATTGCCACTCGTGCCGGCCGTGATGGCTGAGCAGCATGTGGCGCAATTGGAGCAGCAGCTCGGGAGTCAAGGCGGAGATTCGCGCCGCGTTTTGGACGATTAGGGCGTCGGCGATGGCGATGTGGCCCAACAGGCCGCCCTCGTCGGTCACATCCAGGGAGGTGATGTAGCTGTACTCGCGCGTCTTACCGATGTCGTGCAACAACGCGCCGGTGACGACCAAGTCGGCGTCCAGCTCGGGGTGGATGGCGACTTGGGCGCGGCAGAGCCTGGCCACTTCCAGGGTATGTTCCAGCAGACCGCCCAGGTAGGCATGGTGGATGTTCTGGGCGGCGGGGGCGAGTGCGAAAGTGGCAAAGCCCTCGCGATCGAAGATCAGCTCGAGGAGCATCCGCAGTCCGCGGTGGCGGACGCTGTTGACCTCGGCGCGGAACTCGCGTGCCATCGCCGCGGAGTCGCGGGTGCTGGAAGGCAGGAAATCGGCCGGATCGAACTCGCCGTCGATGGCCGGAGCCAGGTGCTCGATGACGAGCTGGACCTCGCCATTGTAGGTCTGGCAGTGGCCATGGGTGAAGAGGACAGCGCCCTCGCGCGCCACCTGGTGCCAGCGATCGGCATCTTCCCAGGCCACCGCGGGCATGTCGCCGGTGCGGTCCCCGAGCACCAGCGTCAGATAGCTGCCGGTGCGGCTGCGATGGGTGCGAAGCTGGCGCGATCTCACCTGGAACGCCGCGGAGACCTCCTGCCCTTCGACGAGTGACGATACCCAGGTTCTCTCCACGAACTCTCCAGTGCCTAGCCGGTTGGCGGTCCATCCTGTCACGCTCGAATGTGCAGCAGTGTTACAGCCGCAAGGCTGCTTGTCAACTGGCGGGACGTCGGGGGGCAGAGGGGAGGTGGAGCCGGGAAGCATGGCCGGCCGTGGGACAGGATGGCTCCGTTTGGCCATTCGTCCGACCCGCCCGAGATCGCCCCTGCTCCTCTGCTGGTCACGCGGGCAGCTTCAGGAGGTGAACGTGGAGGCCGGCGCCAAGCTCCACCGTGGCGACGCTGCAAGCGGGGAGGCCGCGCGGATCCACCGCGCTGCCGGGATTCAGGTAGACCCGCCCGCCGTGCTGTTCAGCGACCGGGCGGTGCGAATGGCCAAAGCACAGCAGGTCCAGCGGCTCACCGAATCGCTCGGCGGTGCGCCGCCACGCGGCGGGATAGCCGCCCGCGCTGTGGATCGCGCCGACGCGCCATGGACCGATGCGCAACAAGACGGCGGTCGGGGTCGTGTCCGCCAGCTCGGCCGGATCGACGTTGCCGATGATCGCGTACAAAGGCGCCCGCTCTCGCAACGGACCCAGCAGGTCCGTGTCGAGGAAGTCGCCGCAGTGCAGGTAGGCGTCGCAGGCGCCGAGGCGCTCGATGGCGGACATCGGCGCCGCCGCCGGCCGGCTATACCGGTGGGTGTCGGAGAGCACGCCGAGCCGGAAGGTGCGGCCCTCAGGCAAGGCCAGGTCGACGACGTGCGGGAGTAACTGCCCACCCGCCATTGCCTTGCCCTCCTCCCGAATCGTCCAGCACGTACCGTACCACCCTCGGCGTTCGGCGCCGGCTTGCCCAGGCGCGTGGCCGGCGTGCCGCGAAACCCGCCGGACGCTCAAGCGTCCGGCTCACCGGACGAAGCCCCTTCGGGGCTGCCCGATGGCGAGGCTCGTCCGAGATCAGGAAAGGCGTTACCACGGAACAGCACCGGGATCGGCTTCGTGTCGCGCGCCGCGCGATGTCTGGTCCGGTAGACCGGGTAGCGCGATATTCCGGGGCCCACTTCGTTGGGGATCTCGGACGGTGATCCACCGCATGTGGGAGGAGTGATCCGCCGATGCTGCGCCTCGACGCGCTTCGCGCTATCTACCCCCGTTTGGAGACGTGCGTCGTCGTCACGATCATGGGCGCTGTGAGCGCCGAGCTGCAGTCGCTCGGCCACCGGCCCAACTTCTTCTATTTGCAGCACGCCATGGGGCTGGCCTCCTCCATGGGCCTCGGCATCGCCCTGGCTCGGCCGGAGCTACCGGTGGTCGTGCTGGATGGCGACGGCTTCCTATTGATGAACCTGGGCAGCCTCACCACGCTGGCCCGTTATCGCCTGCCCAACCTCCTCCACGTCGTCTTCGACGACGAAAGCCTACTCTCCGTCGGCGGCTTCCCGACGGCGACCGCCACGGGCAGCGACCTCGCCGCCATCGCCGCTGCCGCCGGGGTCCCCCGCACCGCGACGGTTCACACCGTTGACGACTTCGCCGCCGCCTTCGCCGCTCTGGCCGCGCAGGGCTGATAGTCGCCGCGGGCGAGGGGGAACCTCTCTCCAACCTCTCCCCTGCGAGGGGAGAGGCCATACCGTTGTGGTGATAACTTCCGACTCGCCTCCACCGCCAGCGGCTCTCCTCCCTTGGTAGGGTGCGGGTTGCCTGGCGTCGGAGATGCAACCCGCCGTCGGTCGATCCGCCACCGGCGCTGAGGCGCGGGGGGCCGGGCCCCCGCCCCCTCTCCCCGGCTGGTTGGAAGCTTCTAACCATCTCCCGATGCATTTCTAACTATTGGTTGCTACGCTGTAGATGTGGAACAAAAGTTCCATTGAGGCGAGCTGGCGTCCGGTTCCAGAAGCCAAGGAGGTTTCGCCAATGGGTGGCGGCTCCCAGGGAGGAGCGACGGGAAGACGGGAGGGCCGAGGTATGGTCCCTCCCACTGAGGAAACGGGCCGGCCACCCCACCGCTCGCGGTGACCGATCCGGTGGTCTGGCCCAGCATCCAGCCCCAGGACGGCGATCGTTTCCTGCCGGTATTGGCGGGCGCCGGCCCGGGGCAGGAATCAGCAGAGCAGTAGGAGAAAACCGAATGGCAACCCCGTGCAATTGTGACACTTTCACGAGCGATGTGACGATCAGCAACACCACGGCCCCGCAGTTGGTCATCCTTGGCGGGGCCACGGCCTCGCTGCGTCTGTTCCCACAGGGCGGCGCCACCAGCAGCGTCGAGGCCTTCAGCACCGACGGCCCCACCCTGGCCAGCTACAGCCGGCTGCGCCTCACCGTGGACGGCAGCACCGCCTACCTGATCGCCGACGCCGCCGGCGGCGGCGTGGCCATGCCGCTGGCGCTGCAGGCGGGCGGCGCCGAGCGCATGCGCATCACGACGGCGGGGAACGTGGGCATTGGCGCCGCCAACCCCACGCAGGCGCTATCGGTGGCCGGCACGATCAGCTACAAGTCCAACAGCTCCGGCGTAGTGGGGCTGGTGGACGACGACAACCACGTCATCCGCTCCAACGGGCTGGGGGGCGCAGGTGTTCGCCAACGGCTGGGGCAGTCCGACCCAGGGCTGGATCTTCCGCGACGAGGCCAACGGCGTCGACCGCGTGGTGATCCAGGGCAACGGCTACGTCGGCCTGGGCACCGACAGCCCCGAGGCGCTGCTGCACCTGAACGGCGGCGGAATCCTGGTGAGCGGGGACGCCTCCGTGCAGGGCCGCTACTACTGCGTCAGCCGCCTCATCGCCGACTC
>CALBSQ010000128.1 GCA_937967325.1 uncultured Chloroflexota bacterium | reverse complement strand
CAACATGTACCGCGCGTCCTCGCCCGACCCCGGGCCCCAGGCCCCAGGCCCCTGGCTCCCGACCCCCGCGAGCGGAGCGAGCACCGCCTCCGCCGCCTCCAGCGTAAAGCCGCCGGCGAAGATCGCCAACCGGGCGAACACGGATCGTTCCTGCTCACTGAGCAGGTCGTAGCTCCAGTCGATCGTGGCGCGCAGGGTCTGCTGCCGGGGGAGATCCACGCGGCTGCCGCCCGTCAGCAGATGAAAGCGCTGGTTCAGCCGCGCCGCCACTTGCTCGACGGTGAGCAGTCGCGTACGGGTCGCCGCCAGCTCCAGGGCGAGCGGGATGCCGTCGAGCCGGCGGCAGACCTGCGCCACCGCCGCCGCGTTGCCGGCGGTGAGGGAAAAGGCGGGGTGGGCGGCGACCGCGCGCTCGGTGAACAGCCGGACGGCTGGGTAGCGCGGCAGCTCCTCGACCGTTGGCGCCAGGTCCGGGGGAGGGGCCTCTAGCGGGGCGAGCGGATAGACTGCCTCCCCGGCGATCGTCAGCGCCTCGCGGCTCGTGGCCAGGATGCGGAGCTCCGGACAGTGCCCTAGGAGCGCATCGACCAGTCGGGCGCAAGCGTCGATGAGGTGCTCGCAGTTGTCGAGCAGCAGGAGCAAGCGCCGGCCGCGCAGGGAGCGGAGCAGCGTCGCTTGCCATGCTTCTCCCGCCCGCTCGGACACGGCCAGCGCGGCGGCGATCGTCGCCGGCGCCAAGGCGGGGTCGGTCAGGGGAGCCAGCTCCGCCAGCCAGGCGCCGTCGCGGAAGTGGTCGGTGAGCGCCGCCGCGACGGCCAGGGCGAGGCGGGTCTTGCCAACACCACCGGTACCGGTGAGGGTGACGAGGCGCGGGGCCTCGTCCATGAGCATCGCCAGCAGCGCCTCCAGCTCGCGCTCGCGGCCGATGAGCTGGGTAGGCGGCGCCGGCAGGTTGCTGCGCGCGGACGCAGACTCCTGCTCCTGGCGGCTTGGCGGCCCAATGAGGCGCAACGGGGCGCTGGATAGATGGGGAGCGAGCTGCTCCACCGCCCGCGGGAGGAACCGAGGAGCCGCTGCCGCTTCCTCCAGTTCAGTACACTGAGCGGGCGAGAGCGCCAGCGCCTGGCCCAGCTGCCGCATGGTGTCGCCGCGAGGCCTGACCGTGCCCCGCTCCAGATCCTGGATCGTCCGCGTGCCCAATCCCGCCCGCTCCGCCAGCGTCTCCTGGGTCAATCCGGCCGACCGGCGATATCGCCGCAGCAGCGCGGCGAATTCCAAACGCTCGGCGGGGTACATGCCCGTATCCTCGGATCTGGGCGGTGCGAACAGGCGAGGCGTTCGGGCGGACGTGATGACCCGCAGCCCCAACCGCGGCCGCGCCGCCAGTATAGCCTACCGGCGTGCCGCGACCAGCAGGGACGGCCGAGTATCGGGCCTTTTCGATACTCGGGCGAGGCCAGGGCCGCGATTGCAGGGCCCGCAAGCGGGCGCCCCCGGCTAACCGGACGGGGCGACTGCGGTCGCTCGGAAACTGCCCGGCGTGGCCCATCACACGGGCAAGCTGTGTCAGGCGGGCAAGGTACCGGGCCAGCATCAGCCATTCGCCCGACCACTGAATCGGCTGCTCCGCGAACGGCCCTCGCCGAAGGAAAGGGACCGCAGTCCCCCCGGTCGGTTAGCCGGGGGCGCCCGCTTGCGGGCCCTGCAATCGCGGCCCTGGCCTCCCCGTCACCCCCGCTACAGCCTACTTTCAGAACGTCCGCCTCAATCCCCTGATGGCAGTGACTCGCGGGCAATAGCGGAAACGCCGGCGGCAGCCGCCGGCTCACCGTTGACCTGGGAGGCTGCCGCTGCCACGGCATCGCCGGCCGCGCCGGCCATCGCCGCGTCGAGCGCGGCCGCGGAGGCGGCGGTCGGGAGCCGTACCCAGCCACGGCGAGCCAGGATCGCGCCGAAGTCGTCCAGTATGCTGTACATGACCGGGCAGACAATGAGGGTGAGCAAGGTCGACGTGAGCAGGCCGCCGATGAGAACGGTGGCCATCGGCGACCGGTCCTCCGACCCAGCCCCTATCTTGATCGCCAGCGGCAGCATCGCGAAGACCATCGTGCAGGTCGTCATGAGGATCGGGCGGAGCCGCGTCCGGCCGGCCTCTATCAGGGCCTCGTTCCGCTCCAGCCCGCGCCGGCGCAGGGTGTTCGTGTAGTCGACCAGCAAGATGGCGTTCTTGGCGACCAACCCCATCAGCATGATCAAGCCCATGAAGGAGTAGAGGTTGAGCGTGTTGCCCGTGATCGTCAGCGCTGCCAAGCCGCCCACAGTGGCCAACGGCAGGCTCAGCAGCACGGCGAGCGGGTAGAGGAGGGACTCATAGAGCGCCGCGGACAGCATGTACACCAACAAGACGGACAGCGCAAAGGCCGCCTCCAGCGGTGCGAACACCTGCGCTTGTTGCTGCACGGCGCCGCCGAAGCTATAGGAGTAGCCATCGGGCAGCGCCAACTGCTGGCGGATCGCCTGTTGAATCTCGGCTGACACCTGGCCCAACGGCACACCCGAGGTGTTCGCGCTGACTGACACTTGCAGCTCGCGGTTCTGGTCGTTCAGCTGCGCCGGCTCCTGGGTTGCCACGATCTGAGCCACTTGATCCAGCCGGACGGCTGACCCCGCAGGGCCGGAGATGGTGAGCTGGCCGAGGTCCTGCGGGGTCATGGTCGTCCCACCCGGCAGGCTGACCACGATCGGAATTTCCACCGTACTCCCGGAAGGCTGCAGATTTCCGACGGTGGCGCCCGCCAAGGCCGTCTGCACCGTGTTGCCGATCGTCTGCGGACTGACGTTCAAATTCGCCGCCGCGGCGCGGTCGATCTGCACGCCGAGCTCCGGCGTCGTCTGGGTCGAGTTATTGCGGACCTCGACCACACCCGGGACGGTCCGCATGATCTGCGAGACCTGGCCGCCCAGTTGATCCAAGGTCTTGATGTCCGGCCCCTGCAACACCACGCTCACGTTCTGGCCGCCGCCGATGCGCAGGGCGCTGGGGAGCTGGGTGACGATCGAGGCATCGGGGAACTGGCGGGACAAAGCCCGCACCCGGCCGAGGTAGCTCTCAATAGGCGGTCGCTGCCCGACCGGCAGCAGGTCCACGGAAACCTCGCCGCTGCTCGTATTGCCGCCGCCGCCGAAGCCCCCGCGCGAGCCGCTGCTGGCGAAGGTCTGCTGGACGCCCGGTATCGTCCGAATCTCTTGATCGAGCTGGTTCACCACCGACTGCGTGCGCGCGAGCGGGGTCCCATTGGGGAACTGGACGCTCACCTGAAATTGCGAGTTGTCCTCCTGGGGCGTGAACTCGGTGCCGAGCCACCCCAACGGAATGAAGGCGACGCTCATGGCGAGCGCGGCAACGCCGATGAGGAGGACAAGTGGACGGCGACGCAGCGAGCCGTGGATCAACCGGCCATAGCCGGCGCGAAGCCTGATGTACCCACGCTCCCAAACCCGGCCGAACCGCGTGAGCGGGCCGCCGCCGTGGCCGGCCGCGAGCTTCTCGTCGTCCATCGGATCCTTGAGCCAACGCGAGGCCAGGAGCGGGGTCAGGGTAAAGCCGATGAAGAGCGAGAACAGCGTGGCCGCGACGATGGTGAGGCCGAACTCACGGAAGACGCTCCCGACGAGGCCCTTGGTAAAAGCCACCGGCAAGTACACCACGACGTCGGTCAGCGTGATGGTGACGGCGGCCAGGCCGATCTCCATGCGGCCGTCGATCGCCGCCCGTATCGGATGCTTGCCCATCGCCATATGCCGGTTGATGTTTTCCAGCACCACCACCGAGTCGTCGACCAGGATGCCTGTCAGGAGCGAGAGGGCCAGCAGCGAGATCAAATCCAGACTGAAGCCGAGGAAAAACATGACGATGAAGGTCGAGATCAACGATGTCGGGATAGCGAGGACGACGATGAACATGTTGCGGATACGATGGAGGAAGAGCAGCAAGACTATAGCCGGCAACAAGACGGCGAGGGCCAGGTCGTGCTCTACGGCCGAGATGGACTGGTCGATATAGACTGTCTGATCGTTGATAATGCTGGTCTTGGTCCCCGGTGGCAGCGTCGAAGCGAGCTGCCTCAGCTTGGCCTTGACTGCTTTGTCCACCTGGACGATGTTGGCGCCGCTCTGCGCGGTGACGGACAGCCCGACGGTATCGCTCCCATTCAGGTGTGTGACCTGATCGATGGGCGCGTACCCTTGCGAGACGTTGGCGACCTGGCCCAGGGTCACCGGGGCGCCATTCTGGTTGGCCACGACGAGCCCCTTCAGCTCGCCGGCCGACCGGAAATAGGCATCGGTGCGGACGTCGCGCGTCTGGCCACCCTCGGTGGTGATGCCGCCGGGCACGCTCACGTTCTGCTGATTCATCGCCTGGGTGATCTGGTTGAGAGAGACTCCGTACGCGGTGAGCGCCCCTGGATTTACCACCACATTCACTTGCGGGGCCAGGCCGCCTTGCACTTGCACCGCCGCCACGCCGGCCACCTGCTGCAATGACGGCTGGAGCTGGTTGCTGGCGGCGTCATAGAGTTGGGCCTGATTCCCGCCCGTCAGGGCCAGGCTCATGATCGGCGACGAATTGGGATCCGCCTTGAAGATCGTCGGCGTGCCGGTGCCGGTGGGCAGACGGCCAACGATGCGGTTGACCACCGAGGCGACGTCGTTGGCGGCCGTGTTGACGTCGGTGCCCTGGACGAACTGCAGCGCCACGCGCGATATGCCGGTGGCCGACAGCCCGCTCATCTGCTGGACGCCCGAGACCCCGGATACCGCGTTCTCGACGGGCAGCGTGACCTGATTCTCAACCTCGTCCGGGCTCGCGCCCGGATAGCTGACGCTGATGGCGACGAACGTGGCAGTAATGGTCGGCAACTGCTGCACCGGCAAGAACTGGTAGGAGATGATCCCCATCAACACCAGGGCGAGGATGAGCATGATGATGCTGACGGGGCGTCGAATGGCTAAGCGGGTCGGACTCACCGGCAACCTCCGTTTGGGTATACGGCGAGCTGGAGTGACCCAGCGGCCCGGTAGCTCGCCTCCCCTACCAGGCCGCTAGCCCCTTACGGCGTCGGAGTGGGCCGCGCCCGCGTGCCGTTGCCACGTCCGCCCGGCGTCCCGCCGGCCTGCGGTGTGCCACCCGCCTGCGGCGTCCCACCGGCTCGTGGCGTGCCCTGTGGCCGGGCGCCTGCCGGCCCACCGGTCGCTCCGCCGCCGGACGGGACGATGCGTACCGTTGATCCCGGCCGCAAGGCGTTCTGACCAACGGTTACGACAGGATCGCCCGGAGCGACACCGCTGAGGATCTGGGTTAGGACGTCCGTGGTTATGCCGATCTTCACGGGGACCTGCTCGGCCTTCTGGTCCTTGACCACGTACAGCATGTTCTGCCCGTTCTGCTGCAACAGCGCACCGGAGGGCACGACGATGGCATCGGGCACATCCTGGGTGGTAATGACGACGTTGGCGAACATGCCCGGCTTGAGCCGGGGATCCGCGGGACTGGGAGAAACGGTGGTCTGGAAGACGTGGCTGGTCGCGTCCGCGACGGGCGCGACCAGCGTGATCTTCGCCGGGAAGGTGACGTCGGGATACGCGGTGACTGTTATCGCGACCGGCTCTCCAACGGTGATCTTGGGCAAGTTTGCTTGCTCGACATTGACCTGCGCCTGCACCCCATCGCTGACCAGCGTCGCGACAGGGGTCGTCGGGCTCGCCAACGCCCCTACCTGCAGCAACTGCGAGGCCACGATACCATCGAATGGCGCGGCGATCTTCATCTGGTTGACGGCAGTCTGCGCCACGGTTACCTGCGCCTCCGCCTGCTTGATCTGCGCTCGGGCGGTGGCGAGATCAGTCGTGGTCGCCGGCGCTGTCACGTTGTCAAAGTTCGCCTGGGCGCTGCTCACCTGGGCCATGGCCGCCTGCACGGCGCCCTGGGCCTGAGCCACACTCGCCGCGTCCTTCTGCACCGTGTCGGGCAAGGCGGCCTGCGCGACTTGGAACTGGTTCTGGGCGGTCACCACGCCGGCCTGGCCCTGGACGACGGCCTGGCCATACGCTGCCTGGGCCGACTTGATGCCGGCGGCAGCCTGGTCGACTGCCGCCTGCGCGGTCACGACATTCCCTTGCTGCTTGGCCGCGTCGGTAGCAACGGCGTCTTGCGCTGTCTTGAGCGCTGCCTGCGCGTTGGACACCGCCTGCTGCGCCGCCAGCAGCGTCGCTTGCTGCTTGGTGCGGTCGGCGTTGGCCGCGTCCCGCGCCGTCGTCAGCGCGCCTTGTGCCGTCGTCAGCGTCTGCTGCGCCTGCGCCTGGGTCTGCTGGATCTGCGCCTGCACCGCCTGCAATGCCGTCTCCTGGGTATTCACCGTGGCGTTTGCCGCGTTACAGGAAGACTGGGAATTGCGGAAGTTCGCCAGGTCACAGGCGGCATCGCGTGCAACCTGAGCGGCGTAGAGGGCATTCTTCGCTTGCGCCAGTTGTTGCTGCTGCACCGGCGTCCCGCTGGCGACCGTCGTCTGCGCCGACTGCAAGCTGTTCTGCGCATTCGTCACCGCCGTTTGATCCGCGGCCAGCGCCGCAGCCACCTGCTGCTGCACCGCGGAGAGACTGTTCTTGGCGTTTTCCAGCGTCTGCTGGGCGTTGGCAGCCGCCGTCTGGTCGGCCGCTAACGCGGTCGCGACCTGCTGCCGCACCGTCGCCTGATTCTTCGTGGCATTGGCCAGCGACTGCTGGGCGCCGGCGATGGCAGCCTGAAAGGTACCCTGGCCCCCTTCCGCCACGGCCAACTGGCTTTGCGCCGCGGCCAGGCCGGCCTGAGCGTTGGCAACGGCCTGCTGCGCGGCCGCCGCGTCAGCAGCGGAACTCTGTTTCGTGGCATCCAAGTTGTGCTGGGCGTTGCTGACGGATGTCCCGGCCCCGCCAATGCCTGCCTTGGCGATACCGATCTGGCCCGGGGTCGCCCCCTGCTCCACCTTCTGCAGGTTTGCCTGGGCGACGGCCAGAGCGGCTTGCGCTTGCTGCAACGTCGCCTGTTGCGTGCTGTCATCGAGCTGGGCGATGAGGTCTCCCGCCTTCACCGCCTGCCCCGGCTGAACCGGTAACTTGGTGATGACACCGGAGGTTCGAGCCACCAGGTTGACCTGGGTGATGGCCGAGATGGCTCCGGGGTACGTGAGCGTCGCCTTGAGCTCCTGCTGAGCCGCCGGCGTGACGGCGACCGCCGCCGCTGGCGGCGCGCTCGGTGCGGCATTGCTGGCCGTTGAGGTGCCGCAGCCGGCCAGAACGAGCAGGGCTCCGACAATAGCACCCAGGCGGGGGATCGTGCGAGACGCCATGGGCAGCGGCATCCTTTCCTAGCGGACTAAGGCGGCGCCACGCTCGGACACCGACCAAACGAGCGAAGCAGCGGTTACTGGCGCATCTTCGGGCTTTCCCGCGCTCTTTATATCAGGAGAGGATCAAGAGTTTGTGAAACCAACCGCGCCGAAGTTCGTGGTCGGTCCAGGAGTGCGGTCACCAGTCCTCCGGGTATAGGGTGAGATGCTCCACGCTATGCTGCCGCCCCGAGAAGAACTCCGTCACCCGATGCCGACCGAGGATGAGCGCGAGCTGCGGCGTCGGGGCGTCCACCACGGTGACGAGTAGCAGGCTTCCATCGGTCAAAAGGGATCCAGGCTGGTCAGGGAATACCGTCCACCACGGTCGCAGCGCACGCGCACTCAGCGGCGCCGCGGAACGCGCCCTGATTCGGAAGGTCAATTGCCAGCGGACTACCTCCACGGCGCCTCCCACTCGCGTCACCGCGCCCGGATCGCCGGCGCGTCGCCCACACCTAATCGTACACGCCTGCTATGGTGGCGCCATTGGCCATCCGTTAGGATAGCTGCGACGGTACGATCAGGGCGTATAGCAATACGCCCCTACCGGCATCGGCGGTCCCTGGTAGGGGCGTATTGCTATACGCCCTGATCCCCGTACCAACCGAATGACGCCGATTGCCTACAGGATCATGGGTAGGGCGTTGCTGCGATGTCGCTCACAGCGGGGCTGCAGGTTTCCACCGGGATCGCCAACAGGCTCATATACTGTGCAGGGTCATACGCGGCCGGGGTTGTGAGAGGACAGGGCGATGTCCTTGTGCAGCAACTGCGATGCCCCACTGCAGGAGCGTGCGCGCTACTGCGCCATGTGTGGCAAGCCCGTAGCCGTTCCGGCTCAGCCTGGACCATCCATCCTACCAGCCAACTACCCCCTCCCGGAGACAGATCGCACCGCCACGAATGCCGGAGGATGGCTGCAAGGTCTGGTAATCATCGGTTTGGCCGTCCTCACTGTGGCCCTGGCGGTGAACCGCTTCAGGCCCGGCGGGGCGGTGGGCATGCCGTCCTCGATGAGCTCAGCAAGCCAGCCGGCGTCATCGCTCCCGCTAGCGACGCCGACACCAGTGCTGCCCAACTACGAGCAGATTTCCATCGACGTCCCCGCCGGTGGCAGCTATAGCCTGACCTTTGGCCGATGGCAGGCCGGGACGGTCTTCGAGGGCTACCTCCTCCCCGCGGCGGACCACGTCGGCTTCCGCGTCCAGCAGCCGGACGGCGTCGACCTCGTCAACTTGCCGAGCGTCAGTGGGCGCTACCCTTTTCACTACACCGCACCCGAGGCAGGCCAATACGTCGTCACCTTTGGTAACAGCGACGGACCGTTGAACGGCAAGCAGCTGACGCTCGTCTATCGAGCCTACATGCTGACCACGCGATAGGCGGGGTCGAAGTCCCAATTGCGCGCGGTCTCTACAGCTGTGGCGTTGGCGCGACGCCGGCATCCTTTACAGTTCGCCCTGGTCAGCGTCAGAGCGCGTGACCACAGCGAGTGCAGAACCTCGCGTTATCCGGCGCGCTGGCGCCGCACCTGGTGCAGAAGTGTCCTCGTCGTTGGGTTGCGCTCGCCCCTCCCCCAGGGTTTGGATGGACAGGTCCCGATCCAGGGCGTGGGCCCCGATGCGACGCGCGCAGGGCCACGAGCGGGATCACGAGCAGCGCGCCGGCCACGATGGCGATGGCGATGGCGCCGAAGCGACGCAAGAAGGTCCTCACCAAAACCCAAGCAACAATGTTGGGCCGAGGGAAGGACAACCGTCCAGCCCCTCCGGTCCCGGGCGACGTCTGCGTCGGCGCGGGCGCAGCGTCGCGCGGCAGGCCCACCGAGGGCTCGTCCGATGTCGACGCCGGCGCGCCGAGAGCCGGCGGAGGGGGTGGCGACTGGGCGCCGGGTGCGCCGTTGCCCGCGGGGGGCGCCACGCTCGCAGAGACCGACGTCGAGCCCGACGGCGTCGTCGGGGCGGCTGGCGGCGCGCTCGCTCCGAGCCCGCCGCCCGCGGATTCCGGCTTGAGTGTCTGCACGTTCTTGCCGTCGCCTTGCGGGTCGACGGAAAGGGTCGTGCCGGGGCCGAGCGCGCCGGGCGCGAGCTGGAGGCTGGCGCGCATCGCCTTGGTCTCGGGGATGCCCAGGTAGTCGGCCCGCCGCTCCGAGCGGCCGTCGCCCGCGACGACGGTGAGGCTCGCCGAGCCGTCCTGCGTGCCCCGCAGCTCGACGCGGAAGGCGCCCGCCGACGGCGGGAGGGCGACCCGCTGGGTGGGGCCGTCCTGCTCGAAGGTGCTGCCGGGGATGCCCTCCTCGACGCTAGCCTGGGGGGTGAGGCCGGTGTGGCGGCCCTGGGCGTCGTACACGTGCAGGTCGGCGGGGCTGGTCACGCTGACGATAGTCCCGTTGGTGGAGGGCACGGGCAGGCTGTTGCAGGTGGGCTTCCCCCGGGGGCTCGCGGGCCGCACCCCCTGGAGCAGGCGGTCGATAAGGGCCTGCACGCTGTCGTCATCCAGGTACCCGCCGTGCTCCACGCCGGCCACGTAGATGTTCTGCGCCCCGGGCAGCCCCTCCAGGCTGTAGAGGGGCACCAGGTTGTCGCCGCACGCCGCCTGGACCTCCTGGTAGTAGGGCAGGCGCACGATGGAGCCGAGCGGGTTGCCCGTCACGATCGGATAGGCGTCCTGCGCGAAGACGTCGGCCGGCAGGAAGCCGTAGGTCGCCAGGACGTCGTGGGGGATCGTGCCGCTGAAGTCCGATCCCACGTGCGGCGAGCGCGCCTCAACATCGCGGGTTGCCTGGCGGTAGGCGATGGGCGTCATGCGGTCGACGCTGTTGATCGAGAATGTCGGGATCCCCTTGTCGGCCGGGCTGGGCAGGCCCGCGTGGAACCGCGTCCCCGCGTCGAGCAGGTCCATGTTCAGCGTCGCCTCCTGGCAGCCCCACGTGGTCGGCGGCGAAAGGATGTGCGACTGCACGGCTTGGCAGAAGACGTGGGTCCGCAGCGCGGCGAGTGCCGCGCGGACGTCGGGGACCGGGTTGCCCTGGGCGTCGAAGAGGAACGACTGGATGGCGCCGGTGGGGGTGACCTCCAGCTGGTAGTAGGCGGCGGGCAGATTGCGCCCCATCCACTTGCCCATTTCCGGGTCGAGGAAGGGGGCCTCGAAGCTGTAGCCGTAGGCGCCGAGCAGGCGGAACGGCTTGAGCGTGCCGAGGTTGGGCACGCCCAGCATGATCGCTTGCGCCACCTTGGCGGCGCGGTCGTCGCGGGCGACGTAGGCGCGGATCACCAGGCCCCCCTGGCTGTGGCCCACCAGGATCACCTGGTCGCGCGGCAAGGCCTGGTTGGGTCGCGGCGCGCCCGACTGGGGCCAGTCGATGGCGCCCCGGTCGTAGTTGAGGTCGCGCGCGCGCTGGACGACCTGGTCCAGCGCGTCGGAGTGGCCGTCGATGCGCAGACGCCAGTCGTAGGGGAACAGGAGCAGGTTGCGGCCCTCGGCGTAGCCCTGCTGGGCCATGTGGGCGAGCCAGCGCTGGTAGACGCAGCCCTTCCGGACCTTGTCGTTGCAGGCGAGCATCGTGCCGTAGGACCGGAAGACGTCGGTGGCCGCCACGGCGAGCCCCGGCAGGGCGTTCCCCTGCGCGTCGAGCGCGAGTTGGCCCCAGAACTGCCGCTCATCCGGCGAGATCGAGCCGAGGCCATTGGCGGGCCAGACCCGGCTCCCGTTGACCGTGAGCACCGACCCCGCCGTCCCCGGCAGGAAGACGACGGGGTAGCGCACGACGTAGCGCAGGAAGAGGCTATTGTTGGGGTCGGAATGCGCCACCGGCCCCTTGTCGTCGCTCAGGTACAGCTCCCGCTTGAACAGCAGCTCGCCGCCGCGGAAGCGCGCCTCGCCCGGCGCGGGGGTGTCGAGCGCGTTGGCGGGGTCGCTCGCGAGGGGCTCCAACTGGTCGAGCGTGCGGTAGAGCACGAGCAGCCGCGCGCGGTCCACGAAGTACGTCTGCCCGTCCTGGGCCAGGCGCTCGCGGTCCTGGTCGCTCGTGGCCACGAGCGCGGCCATGGGCCAGGAGAACGAGACCTGCTTGGTCGGCCCGTCCTTGCCGGCCTGGTAGGTCAGGCGGAGCTCGAGCTTGCCCAGCTTCTGGTCGTACAGCTGGTCGAAGGTGGGGGCGCCCTGGCGGTCGGGGACCATGGCCGGGATCGCGACCTCGAAGCGGTAGTCGGCCCGCTGCTTCGGCGTGGAGAAGACCCGCACCTCGGCGCGGGTCGGGGTCGGCCCCGCGCAGACGTTGCCGGCCGGCGCCGCCTGGATGGCCTGGTCGATCTGCTTGAGGATCGCCACCAGCTTCTGCTCGCCCGGGGACGGCGCGTAGCTGCTGACCAGGCACATCCCGCGCTGGAAGAGGTACACCACTACGACGGCGTTGGGATTGGGGGTGGGCGCGAGCCCATTGGCGAACGTGGCGCCGGTGTCGACCTTGGGAGCGGGGCACTGACCGCGGTATCCCGGCGCACCGACGCTGGCCACGGCCTTCCAATCGATGGGCTGCGTCGCGCTAAAGTTGTTGCAGTTGGGCCAAGCCGTCGCCGGGTCGAGGTTGGCTTGCACTTCCACAAAGGCGGCGACGGTGACGTTGGCCACGGCCCCCTGCCCGAGGTCGTATTTGACGTCGCACGGACCGCCAGGGGACTCTACGCTCGGGCCTTGCACCGCGCCGGTCGTCGGCGCCACGCTGCACGGGCTCGAGGGGGGGAACGCCTGGGCGAGCGCCGGGGTGGCGGCGGCCCCGACCGGAGCGAGCGCCGCGACGCAGAGGGCCACGGCGATCAGGCGGCGAACGCGCGACCACATGGGA
>CALBSQ010000127.1 GCA_937967325.1 uncultured Chloroflexota bacterium | reverse complement strand
CTATCTCAACGACGGCTTCTCCGGCGGTGAGAAGAAGCGCGCCGAGGTGCTGCAGCTGGCGCTGCTGAAGCCCCAGGTCGCTATCCTCGACGAGATCGACTCCGGCCTTGACGTGGACGCCGTCCGCATCGTGTCGGAAGGGGTCAACTCCTTGCGCGGCCCGGAGCTGGGCGTGCTCATCATCACCCACTACCAGCGCATCCTGAACTACATCAAGCCGGACTTCGTCCACGTGCTGGTCGACGGCCGTGTCGTATTGAACGGCGGACCGGAGCTGGCGCTGGACGTGGACAGCAAAGGGTACGAAACCATCGTCAAGGAGGTACGCGGCGGGGCCGCGGCGTAGGGGCGCATGGCATGCGCCCTTGGGCGCACACCGTACGCCCGTTCAAGGGGAATATAGGAGATCACCATGGCGCTTGATCAGGAGTTTGGTACCGATTACAAGTATGGCTTCCGCGACGAAGAGGCTCCCGTCTATAAGTCGGAAAAGGGGCTGTCGAAGGAGATGGTCGAGCAAATCTCGGCCATGAAGGGCGAGCCGGCGTGGATGCTGGACTATCGCCTGAAGTCGCTCAAGCACTTCCTGGCACGGCCAATGCCGAACTGGGGCGGCCCATCCCTGCACGACATCAATTTCGACGACATCTACTACTACGTCCGTCCCTCCGAGCGCCAGGGCCGCACCTGGGAAGAGGTGCCCGAGTACATCAAGCGCACCTTCGACAAGCTCGGCATTCCCCAGGCTGAGCGCAAATACCTGGCTGGGGTCGGCGCCCAGTACGAGTCCGAGGTGGTCTACCACAACCTGAAAGAGGATTTGCAGAAGCAGGGTGTCATCTTCGTCGACACCGATACCGCCCTGAAGGAGTACCCTGAGCTGTTCCGGGAGTACTGGGGTACCGTTATCCCCTACAGCGACAACAAGTTCGCGGCGCTGAACAGCGCGGTCTGGTCGGGCGGCTCTTTCATCTACGTGCCCAAGGGGGTCAAGGTCGAGCTGCCGCTGCAAGCCTACTTCCGCATCAACGCCCAGAACATGGGGCAGTTCGAGCGGACGATGATCATCGTGGACGAGGGCGCCTACGTCCACTACGTGGAGGGCTGTACGGCGCCGACCTACGCCAGCGACTCCCTGCACTCCGCGGTCGTCGAGATCATCGTCAAGCGCGGCGCGCGCTGCCGCTACACCACCATCCAGAACTGGTCGCACAACGTCTATAACCTGGTGACCAAGCGGGCCAAGGCGTTCGCCGACGCGACGATGGAGTGGGTCGACGGCAACCTGGGCTCGAAGCTCACGATGAAGTACCCCGCCGTCTGGCTGATGGAGCCGGGCGCCAAGGGCGAAGTGCTCTCCATCGCCTTCGCCGGCGACGGCCAGCACCAGGATGCCGGAGGCAAGATCTACCACTTTGCCCCCAATACGACCTCGACTATCACTTCCAAGTCCATCAGCAAGGGCACCGGTCGCGCCAGCTATCGCGGCGAGATCAAGGTGCTGCGCGGCGCCCATGGTGTGAAATCGAAAGTCGTCTGCGATGCCCTGCTGCTGGATGAGCATTCGCGCACCGATACCTATCCTTACATGGAGTTCGAGGAGGACGATGTCCAGGTCGCCCACGAGGCGACGGTGTCCAAAGTCGGCGAGGAGCAGTTGTTCTACCTGATGAGCCGCGGGCTCAGCGAGGCGGAGGCCGCCGGCCTGATCGTGCGCGGCTTCATCGAGCCGATCGCCAAGGAGCTGCCGCTGGAGTATGCCCTCGAGCTCAACCGGTTGATCCAGTTGGAGATGGAAGGTTCTGTCGGCTAGATGAGTGCGTCCGTAGAAGCCTCGACCGGCTATTCCCGTCAGGCCATCGAGTGGCTGAGCACGCAGGCGCAAGAGCCGGCCTGGCTACGCGATTGGCGGTTGCAAGCCTGGCATGTCTTCGAGGAGACACCCTGGCCGAATAGCCGGACGGACGAGGAGTGGCGCCGCACCAACGTGATGGGGGCGATCCACTTCGACCGCTACCATCCCGTTCCGGAGTGGAGCGCGCAGTCGCCGGGGCTGTCCGGCCTGCCCGAGGAACTGGGCATCGGCGGTACAGTCGAAGAGCGCGGCGCGCTGCTAGTCACTCGTGACGGCGCGACCGCGGCGGAGGGGTCTGGATCGTCGCTGCCTGATGGTGTCGTCTTCACGACACTCAGCCGCGCGGCGCAGGAGCATCCCGAGTTGGTGCAGCGCTACCTGGGTACCCAGGCCGTGCCGTCCACCTTCAGCAAGTTCGCCGCGATGAACGCCGCCTTTTGGCAGGGCGGAACTTTCCTCTACGTGCCGCGATTCGCCGAGGTCAAGCTGCCGTTGCAGGCGCTGCACTGGGCGGACACGGCAGGTCTGGCCCTGACGCCGCGCACGCTGGTGGTTGTCGAGGATGGCGCCGAAGTCACCTTGGTCGAGCAGTTGGCTTCTGCCGACGGCATCGACCTGTTTGCGAACCCGGCCACCGAGTTGTACCTCGGGCGGGGGGCACGGCTGCGCTACATCAACTTGCAGCAGCTTGGCTCCGGGGCCGCGAACGTCGGCATGCAGCGGGCCGTGCTCGATGCCGCCGCTCGTCTCAATTCGCTGACGGTGTCCCTGGGCAGTCGCTGGCATAAGTCCAACGTCGACGTGGTCCTGAATGGCGAAGGCGCCGAAACGGAGATGCTCGGCATCTGCTTTGCTGTCGGCACACAGTTTGTCGATCATCACACCTTCCAGGATCATGTGAAGCCGGGCGCCAGGAGCGACTTGCTGTTCAAGGGTGCGCTGCGGGACCGATCTCGGACGCTGTGGACCGGCATGATCCGTGTCCATCCCAATGCGCAGCGAACCGACGCCTACCAGGCCAACCGCAACTTGTTGCTCTCCGGCAACTGCCGCGCCGACTCGATCCCTGGTCTGGAGATCGGGGCCAACGAGGTGCGCTGCACCCACGGCGCCACGGCGGGGCCGGTCGACCCGGAGCAGGTGTTCTACCTCATGGCGCGCGGCCTTCCCCGTGCAACGGCCGTCAGCCTGATCGTGGATGGCTTCTTCGAGCCGGTGCTGCAACGCATCACGCTGGAGCCGATTCGACAGCAAGTTGCGCAGTTGATCGCGCGCCGGGCGGAAGGTGCGGCGGTGTGATGGACCGGGGGCGGGACCCGGTTGTTGGCTGACCGGCGGTGTGGTACCATCCTGTGCGGAAAAGAGGCGGGTTACTTGTGCGTGAAAGGACCGGGTGGACGACCAGTTCACAGTTTGGCGTGCCTTCGCGCTCGCTGCACAGTTTGGCGTCACGCTCGGTGTATGTGTGGGGTTGGGCGTCTTTCTTGGCCTATCGCTTGACGCGCGATTTCATTCCGCACCGCTCTTCATCTTGGTGTGCATTTTTGCCGGGTTGATAGTTGGCACGGTGAGCGGTGTGCAACTCATCCGGTTCAGTTTGCGGCGCAGGATAAGTTGAGTAAACCGGACCTTTCTGCCGTTGTTCGGCAGGTCTACGCCCTGGCAGTGGCAATCATGTTGCCCGCCGGGGCGCTACTATTGTCCGCCGGTTGGCGCAATGTGGCGTTGGGCCTCTGTTGCGGCGGCCTGGTCGCGTTGCTCAACGCCAGCATGCTGGTGCGCCGCATCGACCGCGCCGCCGAAGCTCCACGCGAGAGGGCAACGACGATCATGTCGCAGGGGCAGACGCTTCGGTTCAGCATGGTGCTCCTGGCGACCGTGGTGATAATCAAGCTCGATCCCGCCTCGATTCCCAGCTTCGTACTCGGCTTGCTCGCCATGATGGTCCTTGCCATCGCGACAGCCGCGCGGGCGGTCTATCGAACATGCCCCGACTCTCCGACTGCCGCGCCTCGGTGGACCACTCGTCCGAAGGCGCGCCCGATTCCCCTCTTGGCGCGCCAAACGTCTGACAGCCGCGTAGGGTCTGCCAGGTGGCATGGAGCGCCTCCCGCTGTCATCCTGAGCGCAGCGAAGGACCCCCGGCGCGACAGACTGGCCCCCCAACAACTCCGCGCAGCGCGTGAGGAAATGCCGGGGGTCCTTCGCTGCGCTCAGGATGACAGCGGGAGGCGCGGCGATACATTGGAAGACTCACTCGACTCCCTTGCCGATGCTGAACACCCGATCGCTGGCGCCCGGAGCGCCGTGAGCCTCACCGCCGTTCCAGAAAGGACGCGATTGCCGTGAACCCGGTGACCCTCAATATCACCCTGCTCTTCCAGGTTGCCTCATTTCTCATCGTGCTGTACTTCCTCAATCGCTGGTTGGCCAAGCCGGTGACCAAGGTGATGACGGCGCGGCAGGAGCGGATACGCGAGGCGCTGGCCGCGGCCGATCGCGCGCGCGAGGAAGCCGCGGCGCGGCAGGACGAGCAGCTCCTGGAGCTGCAGAAGGCGCGCGCGGAGGGGCAGGCGCTCATCGCCAGCGCCCGCCAGGCGGCCGACCAGTTGCGCGAGGAGCAGATCGCTCAGGCCCGCGCCGATGCGGCCCGCCTGGTCGAGCAGGCACGCAGCGCGATCAATCAGGAGCGCGAGCAGACCAAGCAGGAGCTGCGCTCCTACGTGGTGGACCTCACCATCGAGGCGGCGCGACGTGTTATCGGCGTATCGCTGGATACCGGCCAGCAGCATCAGCTCATTTCGCGCACCGTCGATGAGGTTATCGCGGTGCGCAACGGTGCGGCAGCGGAAGGAGAAGCGGCGCGTGCAAGCGCTTGACGGCCTCTGGCGAGCTGGCCTGGCCGCAAACAGCACCGGGAGCGCACAGTCGCCGATCCCGATCGGTGAGCACTGGCTGCAGCTCACGCCGTTCGGCAGCGGTCTGCTCACCATCAATGCCGACACGATCATACTCACCTGGGTCGTGATCGCCATCATCGTGGTCCCGCTCGCGCTGCTGTCGCGTAACTTCACCAGCGGCGTGCCTCGTGGTTTCCAGAATCTCTACGAATACGTCGTGGAGTTCGTCAACACACAAGCGGAGTCCAGCCTGGGGACGCGCGCCGCGGCGATCATGCCGCTCGCCCTCACGGTGTTCGTCTTTATCCTGATCTCCAACTATATCGGCCTGATCCCCATTCCGTACCTGAAGTCGCCTACCAGCGATCTCAATACCACGCTGGCGCTTGGCATCTTCACCTTCATTCTGGTCCAGGGGCTAGCCATCCGGGAGCGAGGCGTCGGCGGCCATGTCCGGCACCTCATGCGGCCCTCCCCGATCTTTTTCATCATCAACGTGATCGACGAGCTATCGAGGCCGTTGACGCTGTCGTTCCGGTTATTCGGCAACATCGTGGCCGGCGAGATCATGATCTTGATCCTGCAGGCGCTTCTGTACAATGTTCCATGGCTGTTGTTGTTGCCCATGCCGATCTGGCTTGGCTTCAGCATGTTCGTCGGCCTCATCCAGGCCTTCATCTTCTTCATGCTGTTCCTGGCCTACGTCGGCCTGGCCATTGAACACGAGCCGGAGGAGGAGACGCATCGCCCGACCGGTACCGTCGTGGCGACGGCCGATCACTCCTGAGAGGAATGGCGTGCCGATGCTGTCAGGTGCGCCGATATCATGAAAGTGGGCGTGATGGTTCCCGCCTCGGGTGGCTGGGACTCGCCACGGTCGGCTCGCTGGGCGCGACCGTGAAACGAAGAGCAAAGGGTTATTGGAGGGGGTAGCTGTCCGTGGATATGCAGCACGCGATCTTGCTGGCGGGAGCGTTCATCGGGGCCGGCCTCATGCTGGGCATCGGCGCTGGTGGCGCCGGCATTGGCGATGGTCTGGTTACCTCGCGCACGGTCGAGGGCATTGCCCGTCAGCCGGAGGCACGCGCCACATTGTTGACCACCATGTTCATCGGCGTTGGCCTGATCGAGGCGTTGCCGATTATCGGCCTGGTGTTTGCCATCGTCTTGATCTTCGCGACACCTGGGAAGTAGCGCATGGCCGGTGCTGCCCGTCCGCGGCGTTACGCCGAAGCGCTGTTCCAGCTCGCCAGGGAGCGGGATACCTTGGATCGCTGGGGCAACGATCTCAACACCGCCGTCAGCCGGTTGGGCAGCGATCAGACGCTGCACCGGCTCGGCAATCCGGACCTGAAGTTCGAGCAGGTTCGTGCCGCCTTGGAAGCGGTACTGGCCAAGGAGGTCGCTCCGGAGGTCCTGAACCTGCTCTTCCTGCTGGTTCGGCGGCAGCAGTTGCTATTGCTGCCGCGCATTGCGGAGCGCTATCGCGAGCTGGTGAATCGCGAGCGGCACATCGAGACGGCCATCGTGCAGTCCGCGGTTCCGCTGTCTCGCGAGGAGCTCGACAACCTGCAAGTCCGGCTCGCCGAGCGCCTGCAAGCGAGCTCCGTGATCCTTGATCAGCGCGTCGATCCGGCCATGCTGGGCGGACTCATCATCCGCATCGGCGATACCTTGTTGGACGGCAGCGTCGATGCGCGACTGACGACGCTGCGGCATTTGCTCCTCAGGGAGCGGTGACGCGAACGGGGAGTAAAGAAGGAGAACCACATGGCGCTCAGTGCCCAAGACATTACCTCCATTATCAAGCGGGACATCGAGGGCTTCGACCTGCCCGTGCAGCAAACTAGCGTCGGTACCATTGTCCAGGTGGGCGATGGCATTGCCCAGATCTATGGGCTGTCGGGAGCCATGGCGAGCGAGCTGCTGGAGTTCCCCCACGGCGTGCGTGGGTTGGCCCTCAACCTCTCCGAAGATACGGTCGGCGCCATCATCCTCGGTGACGACAGCGAGCTGCGTGAGGGGGACGAGGTCAGGACCACCGGGCGCATCGTCGAGGTGCCGGTCGGGCCGGCGCTGGTTGGCCGCGTGGTCGACCCGCTGGGGCGACCGCTGGACGGCAAAGGGCCGGTCGAGAGCAGCCAGACAGCGCCGATCGAGAAGGTGGCCCCGGGTGTCATCACCCGCAAGGCTGTCAACGTTCCGCTGCAGACCGGTCTCAAGGCCATCGATGCGATGACGCCAATCGGGCGTGGCCAGCGCGAGCTGATCATCGGCGACCGTCAGACGGGCAAGACGGCCGTGGCGCTGGACACCATCGTCAACCAGAAGGGTACCGGTGTCATCTGCATCTACGTGGCGATCGGGCAGAAGACCTCCAAGGTTGCCGAGATCGTGGCCACCCTGGATCGCCACGGCGCCATGGAGCACACCATCGTGGTCACCGCCACGGCGGCCGAGCCTGCGTCGCTCCAGTACATCGCGCCCTACGCCGGCTGCTCGATCGGCGAGTATTTCCGCGACAACGGGCAGGATGCCTGCATCGTCTACGACGACCTGACCAAGCATGCCGCCGCCTATCGCCAGGTTTCTCTGCTGTTGCGCCGCCCTCCCGGCCGCGAAGCCTTTCCCGGCGACGTCTTCTACTTGCACTCGCGGTTGTTGGAGCGCGCCGCCTGTCTCAATCAGGACTACGGCGGCGGCACCTTGACGGCGCTGCCAATCATCGAGACGCAGTTGGGCGACGTCTCCGCCTACATTCCGACCAACGTGATCTCGATTACGGACGGCCAGATCTACTTGGAGTCCGACCTCTTCTATCAGGGGCAGCGTCCCGCCGTCAACGTCGGTCTTTCCGTGTCCCGAGTCGGCGGCAAGGCGCAGATCAAGGCGATGCGCGACGTTGCCGGCACCCTGCGCACGGACCTGGCCGCTTTCCGCGAGCTGGCCGCCTTCGCCCAGTTCGGCTCCGACCTCGACGCGGCGACGCGCGCTCGCATCGACCAGGGCCAGCACATGACCTACATCCTGCGCCAGCCTCAGTACCAGCCGATGGCCGTGGAGCACCAAGTCGCCATCCTCTATGTCGGCGTCAAGGGCTACCTCAACGAGGTGCCGTTGGATAAAGTCGATGCCTGGGAGACGGGCTTCCACCAGTACATGGACACGCAGGGGAGCGCTGTGATGGAGGCGATCCGCACGAACAAGGCGGTCACTCCGGATGTGGCGAAGATGCTCGACGAGGCGATCGCCAATTACAAGAAGCTGGCGTAGGAGGAGCGGTGGCGAGCGCACGAGACATCCGGCGGCGTATCCGGAGCGTTCGGAATATCCAGCAGATCACGCGCGCAATGCAGCGGGTGGCCTTCAGCCGGCTGCGTATCGCCCAGGAACGCACATTGCGCTCGCGTCCTTACGCCGAGGCCATGCGCGACGTGTTGCGCACCCTGCCTGCCGTGTCCGGCAGCGACCGTGATGTGCTGCAGGAGCAGCGGACGGTCCAGAACATTCTGGTCGTCCACATCACACCGGATCGTGGGCTCTGCGGTTCCCTACCCGGCAACATCAACAGGCGGCTGGCGCGCTTCATTCTCGACCAGCAGGCGCCTGTCAGCGTAGTCGCTGTCGGCCGCAAAGGACGTGACTTCGTCTTGCGAACGGGGCGGCACATGGTCGCAGACTTCTCGGGACTGGGGGATACCCCTCGCGCTGAGGACGCCGTTGGGATCGCCCGCGCCGCGATCACCGAGTTCCGAGAGGGACGCGTCGACGCCGTGTACCTCACCTACACCCGCCTGATCAGCACGCTGCGCCAGGAGCCGACGTTAGTGCCGTTGTTGCCGGTAGCTCCCGCGCGGCAAGACGTGACATCAGGCAGTGCCGACGCTCCCCCCTCCCTTTCAAGGGGATGGGCGGGGGAGGAGGTTCCCGCTTCGCGATCTGATGGCGGGCCTGGCGGGCGGGGCCCTCGTGCCCTGTACGAGTTCGAGCCGGAGCCTGCTGTCGTGCTCTCCTCGCTCATGCCCCGCTACGTGGAGATGCAGATCTTCCAGGCGTTGCTTGAGTCGAAGGCCAGCGAGCAGAGCGCCCGCATGGTGGCGATGCAGAACGCCACCGACAACGCCCGAGATCTCGTCGCGTCGTATACCCTCAGCCTCAACAAGGCGCGCCAGGCCGGCATCACCCGCGAGCTGGCCGAGATTGTGGGCGGCGCCGCGGCGGTGGAGCGGGGCTAGCGCTGCCTGACCTACCCGTAGTTCTTCTGCAGCAGCGCGTTGATCTGCGTTTCGGCGGCGATGAGCGCGTCCTTCGGCGCGGCATTGTTGAGCACCACTCCCTCGATCTGCTTTTGCATATCTGTGGTGATCTCCGTGCCGGCCAAGACGATGGGGAAGGGTCGCGCGGTCTGCAAGGCATCCACGTACGGCTTGAGGAACGGGGTGCCCAGCTCCGTCTGGTGGGCCGTCAGGTCGCTGTTACGGCTGGGCAGGATGCCCTGACCAAGCAGCCAGTCGCCCATTCGGGAGGACTTGCCGCCAGCGGCCGGACCGTTGACCCACTGCAGGAATTGCCAGGCGTCGGGCTGGACCTTGCTGGTCGGATCGACGGCGAATAGCCAGGCATAGGCTACGGCGGTCGATTTGGTCCCCGACGGGCCCGTCGGGATGGGAGCGGTCGCCACGTCCGCGTAGCTGTCCTTCATCTTGGACTGCAAGGCCGACTGCCACCAGTTGGCCATGATAAGCATGGCCGTCTTGCCGCCGATGAAGTTCGCCGTGTACCCCTTCGCCATCTTCGGGTCGGTGACCTTCTGGCCGATGGACTGTTGATACAGATCGAGCGTCTCTAGCCCCTGATTGCTATTGAACTGCGCCTTCTTGAAGTCGCCGGTAACGAATTCGCCGCCGTTGGACCAGAGGAGTGACAGCCACGGGTGGAGGACGCCGGCATCCCAGCCGGTGATCAACCCGAATCCCTCCTGGGTTATCGCGCCTGAGCCGTCGACCTTGGTGAGCTTTTGCGCGGCTGCCGTCAGCTCCGCCCAGGTCTTCGGTGGGTCGGCCACGCCGGCCTCCTGGAATAGCCGCCTGTTGTAGTTCAGCGCGTAGGTGTCGATCTCAGTCGGGAAACCGTACAGGTGGCCCTGGCTGCTCACCGCGTCGACGGCGCCCGAGGGGTAGGCTCCCCTGATCACGCCATCGACATCTTGCGGCGCCGAGGCGACCGCGCGATTCTTCACCAGCTCAGCCAGCCACAGGTCGTAGATATGATAGACGTCGTAGATCGAGCCGGATGCCTGCGCCACGGTGATCTTGTTGAGCAACTGGTCGAACGCGACCGTGCTCACCTCGACTGTCACGCCGGGATGCGTCTGTTGATACTCGTTCACGTATGGCAGGAACGCCTTCAGTGTCGTCGCCGGGTCCCAATGTGTGAGTACTGTGACCTTCGTCGCTGCCCTGGTCGCCGAGGCGCTGGCTGAGGTGGCGGCGCTACCAGCAGTTGCCGCGCTGCTGGAGGCCGCCGCGCTCGTCGATGTCGCCGCGCTGGCGGGAGTCGCATTGGCGGCGCTCGAAGCGGCGGCGGAACTGCCGCTTGTGACTGTGGTCGCAGTTGCAGCACTGGCGGCACTGCTTGCCGGGGCCGCCTGGCTGGATGATGTTGTGATGGCAGCCGCGCCGCCTCCGCAGGCGGCGAGCGACGCCGTCGCGACCAGTGCGGTGGCTTGTACCGTGATACGGAGCAGTTCTCGCCGCGTGCGTTTTGCTGAAGTGGTCATTCGGTGAATCCTCTCAAACGTGGCTCTCTAGGGCCTCATCGTTACCCCAGCGAGTAGCGGGTGTGCTGGGGCGGGGACTGCGGTCCGCCGCCAGAGCACGGCACTGCGGTGCGCCGATCGATTCCAAAGGAGCCCGCGCCTCCAGCACAGGAGGACGACGTACCAACCTGTCCCGACGGCAGTCGCGTGCTCTGGCGGCGGACCGCAGTCCCCGCCCCGGCA
>CALBSQ010000126.1 GCA_937967325.1 uncultured Chloroflexota bacterium | reverse complement strand
TCGCGCGGCTGTGTCGCGTCGGCCGGCTGCTGCTGGAAGTAGCGCAGCCCCAGCGAGAGCGGGAACTTGGTGTTGGTATTCAGGTAGATCAACGGGTGGAAAAAATCGTTCCAGGTGCCCAGAAAGGAGAAGATGCCCACCGTGGCCAGCGCCGGCCGGGAGAGGGGGAGGAGGATACGGTAGAAGATCTGGAACGAGTTGGCGCCGTCAAGCACTGCCGCTTCATCGAGCTCGCGAGGGATCTGCATGAAGAACTGGCGAAGTAGGAAGACGTTGAAGGCGCCGCCGCCGAACCAGGAAGGCAGGATCAGCGGCCACCAGGTGTCGATCAGCGTGCGGTGAATCAGCAGCCGCGGGAGGTTGTTGAACATCAGGAACTTGGGGATAAGCACGATCTCCTCGGGCAGCACGAGCGTGCTGAGCAGCACCAGAAAGAAGAGGTTTCGCCCCTTCCAGCGGAAGCGAGCGAAGCCGTAGGCGGAGGCCGCGGCCGTGGTGACGGCCCCGGTCAGCACCAGCACGGCGATGATGATGGTGTTGCGGTAGAAAATGGCGTAGGGCACGCCCGGGATGGTGAAGATGCTCACGTAGTTCTGCCATTGCGGCACGGCCGGGAAGAGTGTCGGCGGAAAGGCATGGATCTCGGCCACGGTCTTGAGTGAGCTGCCGACAGTGAAGACAAACGGCCCCATGAACAGGCAGGCGCCGGCAATCGCCAGTACGTAGAGCGCCGTTCGTCCGAACAGGCGCGTCGGCACGGCCCCGCGCTGCGTGGCAGCTCGGCTGCGCAACGGCGTCGCCGTAGCGGTGGTGGCCATCTAGCGGGCCTCGCCTTCGTAGTAGACCCAGTGGCGAGACAGGCGGACGTTGATCGTCGTGAAGAAGATCACGATCACGAAGAAGATCCAGGCCAGCGCCGACGCGTAGCCCATGTCGAAGCTCTGGAAGGCGGTGTTGTACAGATGCAGGATGTAGAACCAGGTGGCGTAGTGCGGTCCGCCATTGGTGGCGACGAAGGCGGTGGCGAAGGTGCGCAGCGCGCCGATAATGCCGATCACCAGGTTGAAGAAGATCGTCGGGGTGATCATGGGCAAGGTCACATGGAAGAAGCGAGAGAGCGAGCCGGCGCCGTCCATGTTGGCGGCCTCGTACAATTCGGACGGAACGCCTTGCAGCCCGGCCAGGAAGATGATCATCGTGCCGCCGCCAATGGCGCCCCACAACGTCATAATCATCAGACTGGGCATGGCCGTGTACTGCGAGCTGAGCCAGAGCGGCGTGTGGACCATCCCCGCCTTGCTCAGCAGGTAGTTGATCGGCCCGAAGTCTGGCTGGAAAAGCCACTGCCAGAGCAGGGCCAGCGCCACCGAAGGCGTCAGCGACGGCAGGAAGAACAGCGTTCGGAAGATCGGCGTTCCCTTCAGGCGCTGGTTGAGCAGGATGGCCGTCAGCAAGGAGCCGCTGAGGCTGAGCGGCACGACGATGACGGCCCAGGTAAAGGTGCGGATGAGCGAGGGCCAGAACAACGAGTCGGCGCCGCTCAGCGCGTGCTGAAAGTTGGACCAGCCGATCCAACTGGGCGCGCTGGAAATGCTGTACTTGGTGAACGACAGATAGAGCGAGTAGATCATGGGCCCCAGGGTCCAGATGAAAAACCCCAGAATCCAGGGCGAGGACCACAGCCAGCCGGCGATATTCTCGGCACGGGCGCGGCGAGACTTGTGCTGCGCGCGCGTCCCCGCCTGCATGGCGACTGCCTGATGTGCCACCGGTAACCGCCCCCTTTGACCTCCCGTTCGCCCGGCCTAGGCCGTGGGCTTGTCCAGGATCTCCTGCAACTTGGAGGTCACGTCCTTCATCCCGGCATCGATGGTCGCTTGTCCCGTCCAGATCGGACCGAACACCTGATCCACCGCGGTGTTGAACTCCGGCCAGCGGTGGTTGCCCGGCTCCGGCCAGGGCTGGGCGGTGTCGTAGAGCGGAACGAATACCTTGTGCGCCTTCATCTTGGTCATCAGCTCCGTGTTGTTGAGCACAGAATGCCGCGCCGCCGGCCGGCCGCCGCCATTCTCGACGATCTGCACCTGATTGACGGGATCCATCATGTACTTCATGTAGCCCCACGTCTCGTCGGGGTGCTTGGTAATAGACGACATCGCGATGCCGTTGATCGTGAACATCGTGCCGATGACGTTGGCCGGCCCCTTCGGCATCAGGGCGATATCCCACTTGAACTTGCCATTGATGGCCTTCTCGCCCGGATCGAACTGGTTGCCGTACCAGGCGTGGACCATGGCTATCTGGCCGTTGGCGAAGAGCTCGCTGCTGTTCAGGCCGCCGCCAAAGGTGATCGAGGCGTCCTTCCACATTTTTAGCATCCACGAAATGCCAGCCATTGCCTGGGGCGAATCGAGCGCCAGCTTCTGCCCAGCCTGATCGTAGAACTCACCCCCGTAGGAGCGGACTACGGGGAGCATGCCGGTTTGCCCGCTGGACGGGACAAAGCCGAACTGGGTGCGCTTGCCGCCACTGCTCTTGGTCAACTTGACCGCGGCAGCGTACAGGTCGTCGAAGCTCTTCGTGGCATCCTCGATCTTCACGCCGTCTTTGTCCAAGAGGTCCTGGTTGTACATGACGGCGCAGGATTGCAGGTGTGCCCCCCAGGGCAGGCCGTACAGCTTGCCATTCACCGTCATATTGCTGGTTCCGGGCGTGGAGTAGTCGCTCATGTCGTATTTGTCTTTGGCGATGATCGGGTCAAGCGGGGAGAAGATGTTCTTGAGGGCAAAGCCTTTGTAGTTGCCCACGCTGGCCCAGATGAAGTCGCCTACCTGACCCGTGGCGAAGAGCGCCTGGATCTTGGCCCAATAGTCCGGCTCGCCCGGCAACACGTCGAGCGTCAGTTTCACTCCGGGATTGGCCGCCTGGTACTGCGGGATGAACTTCTGCTGCCATTCCGCGTCACTACCGGTACGGAAGTTGAGATGAATCTCCACGGCCGAGCCCGCTGGCGCGGCCGCCTGCGATGCCGGGGAAGAGGCGGCGGCCGCGGACGAGGCTGCTGCCGAGGTGGCCGCTCGCGATGCCGATGTCCCGGCGGGCTGAGCCGACGACGCGGACGATGTGGTAGCGCTCGCGGCGCCGCCGCAGGCGGCGAGCAGGGCTGCGCTTCCACCAGCGACGAGGAGCGTCAGGACGCCCCGACGTGACACGGGTGAACAGGTGTTGGACAAGGCGGACCACTCCTTCACAATCGAGGAAACGTCATAGGGTCTACCCTGCATCGTATTTCAGACGACCGGTCGTGTCAAGGTGAACGCGCTC
>CALBSQ010000125.1 GCA_937967325.1 uncultured Chloroflexota bacterium | reverse complement strand
TTCATGCGCGGGTAGCCCGCGCCGGAATGGCCGCGCAGGCCGAACGTCTCGTGGTGCCGCCGCCAGCGCGCCGGCATGTACTTACTCAGCGTCTCGTGCTTGGGCGTCGTGATGTGGATGTCGCAGTCGATCGCCGCGACCGCCGTCCGCTGCGCCACGCGCGGCGCTTCCTGAGCCAGGACCATCGGTTCGCCTCCTATCGTCTTCGTCTCTAAAGATTGCGGTACCACGCCCGCGCATTCTCAGCACTGATCTTGCGGCCAAGCGTCTCCGGCAAGATCAGCCCCAGCGAATCATCGACCGCTGGTTGACCGCTCGGCGTTCCTCCAGCAGGCGCCGCGTGCTGGTGCGGATAGTCGCTGGCGTACAGCAGCAGGTCGTCGGAGCCGAGCGAGGCGATGATCTGCTGCAGGTGACGCGGATCCGCCGGTGCGTCGACGGGCTGGATGGTCAGGCGCATGTGCTCGCGGATGGTCTCCGAGGGCAGCCGGCGCGACCAGGGAATCTCGCGACGCAGCCCCTTCCACTCCTTGTCGATCCGCCACATCCAGGCCGGCAGCCAGGTGAAGCCGCCCTCAATCAGCGTCACCCGCAGCGTCGGGAATCGCTCGAACACGCCTTCGGCGATCAGGCTCAACACCTGCGACTGGAAGATGGACGCCATGTCGACGTACTCTTCCAGGTAGTAGGAGGGCCAGCCGCTCGGGGTCGGCGGGTTGCCCGGTGAGCCGCCGAAGTGGATGCCGGCCGCCAGGTTATGTCGAGCCGCCGCCTCCAATGTGGGGTGGTAGCGGCGGTTGCCGTAGGGCGCTTCGGAGCGGACCGGCAGGAAGACCTGCACGAAGCCGGGGTGGCCGCCCACCCGCTCGATCTCCCGCGCCGCCAGCTCCGGCTGCGTGCTCGGTACCACCAGTGAGGCGCGCAGCCGCGGCTCCTTGTCCAGCCACTCGGCGATTTGCCAGTCGTTGACGGCCGCGGCCATCGCCGCCGCGGCATCGGGGTTGTGGATGCTCTCCACGGCGTAGGTGCAGGTCAGGATGGCGCGCTCCAGGCCATCCGCATCGAGCACCTGCTCACGTAACATCGCCAGGTCCGATCCCGGCACGCCGTTCGGCGGCGCCGTTCCCGGTCGCGCCGATGTCGCCACGTTCTTGGGATAGGACGTTTCGCCCGCCCCCTTGAAGGCCGTGTGCGTGACGTACTCCCGCCAGTTGTCCGCCAGGTAAGGGAGCAGCGCTTCGACCGATGGCGGTATGACGTGGACGTCGCAGTCGATCAGCGCGTAGCGCTGCGCTCGCTCGCTCGGGCCGGCGGTTGGTAGGGCGGTCATGCGCATCTTCCTTTGCAGCACGATTCTACACGTTTTGGGCACGATCGCGAAGGCAAACGACGTTCCCGTGCGGACAACGCCTGCCGGTTGGCATCATTGGCCAAGCGCCGAAGCGTGGCACAAATGGTGTGCGGAGCGTCGCCCATCCTCCGGCGCAATCCTATTCGACCGTGCCGGCCTGTTGCCGGGCGTGGAGACGGTGCTGCCACGCCTCAATCACGAGCTGCATCTCGTGGCGATCTACAACTGGTTCACGATGCCGGATCCCGACCTGCTCGTCGACGACACGCCGGTAAGCCCGCGCGACTGGCTCCGAAGCGGTCGGTCTGCCGATACCGTCGCCGCGATTGCCGGTGACTTGTAGCACCGGTGGCCAAGTTCCCGGAGCCTCCAGCGATCCATGCACCGCTCAGTCACCTGGCACGCCGTCTTGGTTACTGGCTCATTTGATAGCGCGTGGCGGACGACGAAGTCCCTCCTCCCATGCCTCAGGCGGGTCTTCCGGAAAGACATTGCACCCTGCTGGCGCCACCCAGAATTCGGATGCTCGGGGCATCCCTACTCCGGCGGCCGGGCTGGGCAGCGGGCGTCCCTGCCGGCGACGCTCTAGCGTGGTGAGGATCGCCGTGCCATCCCAGTCGGCTGTCGCCAGCGCCAGGAGCGCTTCTTGCTGCTCCCGATTGGCCGGAACAGCCGCCCGGTCGTGCCGCTCCTCCGGATCGTCGTCCAGATTGAAGAGCTGTGGTGCATCGTAGCCGGAGACCGGCATCGGACGGGCGACGCTGTACAAGTACTTCCCAGACGTCGAAGCGATCCTGGTCGCCTGGCACGAACGTCAGGTCGCCGGCCACCTCGAACAGCTCGCCGATCTCATCCGAGACCTGCTGACCGAGGGCGCGGCGACCGGCGACCTCCGGTATGATGTCCCGCCCGACGAGCTCGCGAGCTACTGCCTCCACGCCCTGACCGCGGCCGGCAGCCTGCCGTCCAAGGCCGCGGTCCGCCGGCTCGTCACAGTCACGCTGGCTGGGTTGCACGCCCGCGCCTATCGCGGCGGCGGCGGCCGCTTCAAGGACGCGCACTTGTCCCGAACATTCGTTCGAAATGCGCAAGATAGAAGTAGTTTTCTGACGCACAGCAAGCGATACTGGTCGTGGGAGTGGAGCGTGGGTGGCCCCCGGCGTTCCGGTGAGGCGCCTGCTGCCGAACCCTTTAATTTGGGAGAAGAGCCGGAGCCAAAGCCTGGATCGTCTCCCCGTACGTCTGGCGAAGGACTGAAGTGTTGTCAAATAATAAGGAGATCCCGTGAACAAAGCTACTTCGAGAGACGGCACCGCCATCGCGTTCGATCGGTCGGGTGAGGGACCGGCGGTCATCTTGGTAGGCGGCGCGCTAAGCGATCGATCGGCAGGCGCGCCACTGACTGCGCTCCTGGCGCCGCGCTTCACTGTGCTTACCTACGATCGTCGAGGTCGCGGCGACAGCGGTGACACGGCCCCGTACGCGGTCGAGCGGGAGGTCGAGGATATTGAAGCCCTCATAAAGGGTGCTGGCGGATCGGCACTGCTGGTTGGCCACTCTTCCGGCGCGGTCCTTGCCTTGGAGGCCGCGCGCCTGCTGCCCACCAAGATCACGAAGCTGGCGTTGTACGAGCCGCCGTTCATCGTCGACGACAGTCGTCCCCCCGTGCCGGGGGGCTACGCGACGCGGCTCACCGACCTGGTCGCGTCGGGTCGTCGCGGCGACGCGGTCGAGCTCTTCATGACGGAGGCGGTAAGCGTTCCTCCCGAGATGGTTGCCCAGATGCGACAGGCGCCAATGTGGCCGGCGCTCCAGGCACTGGCGCACACGCTGGCCTATGATGGCGCCGTGATGGAAGGCGCCATGAGCGGCAGCCCGGCGCCGCTCAAGCGCTGGGCTGCCGTCACCGTTCCCACGCTTGTCATGGACGGCGGGGCGAGCCCGGCGTGGGCGCGCAACGCGGTGCAAGCGCTTGTGGATGTCCTTCTCAACGCGCGGCGTCGCACCCTGGAAGGCCAGACGCATGGAGTCGCCCCGGAAGCCCTTGCTCCTGTGTTGGGGGAGTTCTTCGCCGGCTGAATCGGCGCCCGTTGCGGACGAACCGTTTGCAGAGTACCAAGCAGGGGTGCGCTCGACGTGGAATGCGGTCCGGGCGACGAACTTGCCGGACGCGCGCCGGCCCGACCGATGAGAGCGCCGATGAGGCGCGAGTGGACAAGGAGAAGGAAATGGACAGAGACGCCCAACACCATTACGCAGCCGTAAACGGTCTCAACATGTACTACGAGGTCCACGGCGCCGGCCGACCGCTGGTGCTGCTGCACGGCGCGTTGTCGGCAATCGACACCTCGTTCGGAACAATTCTGCCGCCCCTTGCTGAAACCCGGCAGGTCATCGCCATCGAGCAGCAGGCCCATGGGCGCACGGCCGACATCGATCGCCCATTGCGCTTTGAGCTGATGGCCGGTGACATCGCAGCCCTGATCAAGCAGCTGGGGATCGAACAGGCCGACGTCATGGGCAACTCCCTCGGCGGCGGCGTCGCCCTCAGGACGGCGATCCAGCGCCCGGACATGGTGAGAAAGCTCGTACTCGTCTCGACCCCCTTCAAGCGGGATGGCTGGTACCCAGAAATGCGCACGGGAATGGGGCAGATGGGTCCTCAGGTCGCGGAGGCGATGAAGCAGACCCCGATGTACCAGCTCTATGCCGGCATCGCGCCCAGGCCGGAAGATTGGCCGGTGCTGTTCACCAAGCTCGGCGAGCTGCTCCGGCAGGACTATGACTGGTCCAAGGACGTGGCCGCGATCACGGCGCCCACGTTGATTGTGGCGGGAGATGCCGACGGCGTCCGCACCGCGCATGTCGTAGAGTTCTTCGAGCTGCTCGGCGGCGGCCAGGTCGACGGCGGTTGGGATGGGTCCGGAATCTCCAATGCCCGGCTCGCCATCCTGCCAGCCACGACCCATTACACCATCTTCTCGTCCCCGGCGCTGGCGGCCGTCGTCACGCCGTTCCTCGACGCGCCCATGCCGGCGAGCAAGTGAAGGAGGTTCTGGTCAAATGAGCACCGGAGGATTGTCCGAGGCGCGGCTCGGCCGCATGCACGACATCATGGCCGGCTACGTCGAGCGCGGTGAGATGCCCGGCCTCGTCACCCTGGTCAGCCGGCGGGGTGAGGTACACGTCGACGCGATTGGCGCGAAGGCGGCCGGCAGCAACGAGCCGATGCGGCGCGACACCATCTTCCGCATCGCCTCGATGACCAAGCCGATCATCGGCGCGGCAACAATGATCCTGGTGGAGGACTGCACGCTGCGGCTGGACCAGGCGGTGGACCGGCTGTTGCCCGAGCTGGCCGACCGCCGGATTCTGAGGCGGCTCGACGGGCCGCTCGATGAGACCGTGCCGGCGCAGCGGCCGATCACCGTGCGCGACCTGCTGACATTCCGATTGGGCTTCGGCAGCGTCATGGCGCCGCCGGACGCCTATCCCATCCAGCGGGCCATGCGCGAGTTCCAGATCGGCGGCGACGGCCCGCCGACCCCGTCGACGACTCCGCCACCCGATGAGTGGATCCGCCGCTTGGGCACGCTGCCGCTCATGCAGCAGCCGGGCGAGCGGTGGCTGTATAACACGGGATCCGACGTGCTGGGCGTCTTGATCGCCCGCGCCTCGGGCCGGCCGCTGGAGTCGTTCTTGCGCGAACGCCTCTTCGATCCCCTGGGCATGCGGGACACCGGCTTCAGCGTGCCCACGGCGAAGCTCGACCGGCTGGCGGGCTGTTACGGAGCCAACCCCGAGACCGGCACGCTCGAGCTCTATGACGGTATCGAGCACAGTCAGTGGGGTCGCCCGCCGGCCTTCGCGTCCGGCGCCGGGGGGCTTGTCTCGACCGTCGACGACTATCTGGCCTTCTGCCAGATGCTGCTGAACAAGGGGCGACACGGACGCGACCGCATCCTGTCGCGGCCTTCGGTCGAGCTCATGACCATGGATCATCTGACGCCGGCGCAGAAGGAGGGTGCGGAAATCTTCCTCGGGGAGAACCGGGGCTGGGGTTTCGGTATGGCCGTCTTCACCCGGCGCGACGATCTGGCCGCGGTGCCCGGACGGTTCGGCTGGGATGGCGGCCTGGGCACGTCCGGCTATTCGGACCCGAAGGAGGAGCTGGTCGGGATCCTGATGACCCAGCGCCTCACCGACTCCCCCGATCCTGCCGGCGTCTTTCTCGACTTCTGGACCTCGGCCTATCAGTCGATCGACGACTGAGGACGAATACCGGAATGCTCGCACTTGGGACAACGCTAAGGAGAAGGTATGAGAGGAGTAGGGGTTCCGAGTACGTGACGCTGGACGGCGTCATGGAAGAGCCGGGCCGTTGGAGATTTCAATTCTGGAGCGAAGAGTCGGCGAAGTTTAAGTGTGATGAGCTATTTGCATCGGACGCGATGTTGTTGGGGCGCGTGGCGTATCAAGGTTTCGCAAAAGCCTGGCCAGCTATGACTGATGAGGCGGGATTCGCCGACCGGATGAATCGTTGTACTCTCCTACCAGCCATCAGCAACAGATGAAAAGAAGATTGATTGACATGAGCAAGGTCATTCTTGATACCTCCATGTCGCTGGATGGCCTTATCGCCGGGCGCCCGCTGTTTCGTCAGCCTGGGGCAGCCGACAGACGGCCTGCATCATCCGGGCAATATGGTGCCCAAGGAGTATTGGAATGTGTCGGAATATCAGGACCCTCGCGAACTTCGAGCCGCCGGCGAGCGACGAGGAGATCCGCGCGGCTGCCTTCCAGTTCGTTCGGAAACTGAGTGGCGTGAACCGTCCGTCGCGCGCCAATGAACCGGCGTTCGACCGGGCGGTGGACGAAGTGACGGCGGCAGCCGATCGACTGATCCGCTCACTCAGCACCAGTGCGCCGCCACGAAACCGAGACGAGGAAGCTCGCAAAGCTCAGGCGCTGGCGCGCCGCCGCTTCGCATGAGCACCTTTGGCCGCCGCTGAACCAGGGGATACGATCACCTCGCCCTGAGCCTCAAACGACTTCTCCTGGTAGCAGGGGGGGTTCGGGTATATACTATAGAATGATATAGAGCTATTGCATCCGAAATGAACCGACGACGCACCGAACAGGAGGTCTCTCACAGATGCATTGAGGGGTCTAAGAGAAATCCGACCGCGAGGGCGTCCGTACCCGCCGCCGTTCACGCATACAGCACGAGCACCCCCTGTTCCACGCTCACCGGGAAGGTCTCCACGGAGGGATCCTCCGGCTCCACGGCGACGTCATACGCCT
>CALBSQ010000124.1 GCA_937967325.1 uncultured Chloroflexota bacterium | reverse complement strand
GCATTGTCCGGAACTGTCCCGTAACGGCGCCGTTCTTCGTTCGTCAGGAGTAGTACAAAAGGGACAAGACGGTGTATCATTACTCCCGCCAACGCGTGTTCACGACTGCGCTGCTCCTCATCGCCACGTTCGGGATGTTGGCCCCGACGCCGGCCCTCGCCGATCCGCTCGACTTCGACCTGCCTGGCGGAAGCGGCCACTTCTACCGCCAGGCCAATGGTCAGGGCGGGCAGGGGAACACCGGCTACGCGATCACCGATGACCAGGGCATCGCCTTTTGGGACGCCTACCGCCGGCTCGGCGGACCGGCGGCGCTGGGCTATCCAGCCAGCCAGCGCTTCATCTGGGACGGCTTTACCGTGCAAGTTACGCAGAAGGCGGTGCTGCAGTGGCGCCCGGACACGAGCCAGGTGGCCTACGTGAACGTGTTGGACCGGCTGCACGATCTGGGCAAGGACGGCTGGCTCCAGGCCTTTCGGCAGATTCCGCCGCCTCTTGATTCCTCTGCCGACATCGGCCTGAGCTGGCAGGCCGTCGAGCAACGACACTGGCAGATGCTCGACGTCAGCCCGGCCATCAAAGCGGTGTATAGGCACGATTCCGATCCGCTCGATCACTTCGGGCTGCCGGTCAGCTCGGCCGACGAAGGGAGCAGCGTGGTCATTCGCGCGCAACGCGCCGCGTTCCAGTACTGGAAGGTGAACGTGCCATGGGCAAAGCAAGGGGACGTGACCATCGTGAATGCCGGTGACCTGGCGAAGGAGGCGGGACTCTTCCCCGCCGGCGCGCTGCTTCCGGAGGACGCGGGTCAGCCAGGTGCGGCAGGGGCGAGGGAATCGGGGGCTGCCGGCGATCGATCACACAACTGGCGCTCGCCCGGGTTCGTCGCCGCGGTTGGTGGGGAGCTGTTTGACCCGCGGTGCGTTCCCTTGCAGTCCGCCGGCAGTAACGTGCCGAACCTGCTCTACCAGGAGGGCCTGGCCGACAATCTGGAGTGGATGCGGCAGCACCACATGCGCTGGTTCCGTGTCTTCATGACCGGACATACCCTGGGGGCGAACCTGGCTCCGGCGAGCGCGGCCACGGCAATCTCGGCGCTGCATGGGCTGCTCCACCAGGTGGAGGCGTTCAACGCCGCGCACGATCCGAGCGAGGCCATCTACGTGCTCGTGAGCCTGACCGACTACTACCCACCCGGTGTTCCGGGCGATCGCTACGCCTTCGACCATCCGACGTTCGCGCAGAGCCCGGTGCTAGCCGCGCCATGGTTCCGTGCCGGCGTGCGCCAATTCGATTTCGACCAGGAGCACAACTTCGGCTTCCTGACCGGTCTGCCGAACTACGAGGTAAATTACAAGCCCTGGGTGCAACAGGTCGTGGCTGGCGCCTCGCAGAGCCCGGCGTTGTTGGGCTGGCAGCTCGGCAACGAGCTGAAGGCGCGCGGCAGCCCTCGCAACCTCATCAACTCCGCGCAAGCGTATTCCTGGTATCTCGACTTCACCCGCGACATGGTGGACACCATTCGCTCGATAGACCGCAACCACCTGATCGTCATGGGGGCGCAATACATTGCCGAGCTGACGGATTGGGAGTATCGCCCGCACGACACGCTGCAACCGGACCGTGTGCCGGAGTATCGCCACCTGATGAGCCAGATGCTCGCCGCCTGCGGCGCTGCCTGTTGGAACGTGTGGAGCGTCACCGCCGACGACTTCAACCCCTACCCGCTCGATGATGCTGCGAGCTTCGCCCAGGCCGGCGTGCCCGTGCTGGCGACCGAATACAGTTTCTCGCGGGCGACGCCGGACGTGATGCAGGCGCGCTTCGGCGGAGACAGGGCCGCGGCGTTGCTCGATGGCTTTGCCAAGACCTGGACTGACCTTGAGGGCGCCCTCCACGCGAAGCGTCCGGGACTGGCCGACCTACTTACCTCCGGTACGCTCGCCGGCGCGGCGCCCTGGGGCTCACCCGCGCCGGACGCGTGGGCCAGCCTCGATACCGACACCACCGGCGGCATCACCGGAACCCCCGATCAAGCGGCCATGTGGGCGGCGTGGGGCGATGTGGCCGGCCGCCTGGAATCGCTCAACCAGACGACCGGCACGTCGGCTACATGCTTGAGTTACCGGTCGTAAGGAAACCTCACCCCCGGCCCCTCCCCTACGAAGGGAGGGGAGCTTGGACTGGGACGATCGTTGCCCATGGAGGCAAACGCCTTTGGCGCCGCCAGTCTGAGCGAAGACCACTCCCGTTGAGGCTCCCCTCCCTTCGTAGGGGAGGGGCCGGGGGTGAGGTTTACCCCTTCAGGATGCCGATCACATTGCCATCGGGGTCGGCAAACTGGGCAATGATGAGTCCGCCGGGCACCTCGGCGACGGGCATCACGGTCTTCCCGCCCATCGCTTCGACCTTGTTGAGCGTCGCCTGGGGATCGCTCACCGCAACGTAGAACGTGACCTGATTGTGGCCTTCCGATGGCCCAATGCCGCCGCCAATCCCTTCATCCGACCCCTTTTGAACCATCCCGTAGTTCATGGGGTTGTTGCCGTCGATCTGCCAGTCGAACAGCTTGCCGTAGAACTCCTGGAGCTGCTTGCCGTTCTTGCTCGTGATTTCAAAATGCACGACTGGATTGGCCACGATTCGTATCCCTTTCAATCGACGTTAGGTGAGAGCAGTGGCGGCGATGCGCGCCGTTGCTTCCTGGCCGCCGTGCTGGCCCAGGACCAGCACGAAAGTAAGGACATCGAACACGAACGCTGGAACGCATTTTCCAATTGTTGTGCCCTTTTGTCAAGACCTTGATTGGTGCATCCGGCAAGTTCGCGGAAGCTCCCAATGCCGCGCGGCGCTTGGTTAGCACGGTTGCCCACGGAAGGGCCACCGTGCCGCGTGTATACTGGCGACGGTGTGGAACGCCTCCCACCGGGATGAACGATAGGTTCAGATGGAGCTAGTCAGCACAGACACCGGGACTCGCCGGCCTCTCCAGCCGGTCGACAATCGAGTGACGATCTACGTTTGCGGTGTGACTCCCTACGACACCACGCACGTCGGACACCTGTTTACGTTCGCCACCTTCGACGTGCTGGTGCGTTACCTGCGCTACCTTGGTTACGCCGTGACGTATGTGCAGAATATCACGGATGTGGACGACGACATGTTCCGCAAGGCGCGGGAGCTTGGCACTACATGGGACGCCCTGGCGGATGAACAGGTGAAGCAGCTTGTCGACGATATGACCGACCTCAACATCGCCATGCCCGACCAATTTCCCAAAGCCAGCGACCAGATCCCCATGATTCAGTCCATGGTGACGGAGCTCCTCCGCCTGGGGCGCGCCTACGTCGCCAACGGGAACGTCTACTACGACGTGCGGGACGATGCCGACTTTGGCGCCCCGGCGCACCTGTCGGGCTACGACGAGATGCTGCGCATCGCCAATGAGCGCGGGAATACGCCGGACGATGCCAACAAGCGCGATCCGCTGGACTTCGTGCTCTGGCAGGCCGCCGCTCCGGACGAGCCATCTTGGGACAGTCCCTGGGGAGGTGGCCGGCCGGGCTGGCACATCGAGTGCAGCGCAATGACCTATCGCTACTTGGGGGCGACCGTCGATATCCACGGCGGCGGTTTCGACCTGGTATTCCCCCACCACGCCTGCGAGCGTGTGCAAAGCGAGCGGTTTACCGGTGTTCGGCCCTTCGTGCGCTTCTGGCTGCACGTCGGGATGGTGCGGCTTGGCGGCGAGAAGATGTCCAAGTCGCTCGGCAACCTCGTGCTGGCGCGGGATTTGCTCCGCACCTGGCCGGGCAACGCGATTCGCCTGGCGCTCGCGAATCACCACTACCGCGAGGAGTGGGACTGGGAGCAAGCAGAGTTAGAAAGGATGGCCGAGTGGTCTGGACTGTTGCAACAGGCGCTTGACCGGCCAGTTCGTGGAACAGAACGGAGCGCGATCCCAGCTCACCTGTTGCGTGACCAGATCCGCGAGGCGCTGGACGACGACTTCAATACACCTCGCGCGCTGCAAGCCTTGGTTGCCCTCGCCACGACGATACGCGCTGCGCCGGAAGATGCCGATGTCCGCGAGGCGCAGCAGGTGCTTCAGGATCTTGCGCGCCTTTTTGGGCTACGGCTTGCGACGAAGGCGGAAGGCCACTAATGCGAGATAGCGGGCGTAGCAAGGCTGGCCGGTAGCCATGGCGGCCTACGTTCCCTTGGTGCGCTCCGCGTAGACGCGATCGATCTTAGCGGCCATGAAGAAGTCGCTCTCGGTAAGCCCGTCAATGGCGTGGGTCCAGAGGTACGCGCGCACCTCTCCCCAGCGCACGTAGAGGTCAGGGTGATGGCCCTCGCTTTCGGCGACTGGGGTGATGCGATTGACGAAGTCCACCGCCTCCACAAAGTTGCCAAACCGGTAGGGCTTGGTGAGTTTCTTATTGTCTTCGATCTGCCAGTTGTCGAGTTGCCGCAATAATGGCGCGGACTCTTCTGGGGTGAGCGACGGCACGCCGCCATGACACGGCACACACTTGCGATCTGCCAGATTCGTCGCCACCGCAACGCTCCTTTCGTCGTGCTGACCATTCGCCACCGCAATCGTACCGCATGTACGGTATTCGTCAGGCGCCGTTCAACGCGTCGGGTGTGCGACGGGTGGATGCGATACTGTCACTGCTGGCGAATGTCCGGTGGCGACGATCTCCGTTGCGGAGGGGGACAACCCAAGCCGCCTTCAGGCGAGTTTTAACTGTTAGCCTGCTGGTTCAGCAGCAGGCGCCGTCGCGCAGGATACCCCCAGGGTTTGCCCGCCGAAAAGAAGTTCATATCACCGCCAGCGGCCCCTCGGCTCGTCTTGCTCAGCTCTCCGCGATGGAGATGGATTCGATGGCATCGCCGGGGCTGGTTGCCCGCTGCGGATCGCGCGCCGTAAGGGCCCACAGCACATCCATGCCTTCGGTTACGCGACCGAAGACACCGTGCTTGCCGTCCAGATGTGGTGTCGCGGCGTAGGTAATGAAGATCTGGCTGCCGTTGGTATTGGGACCGGCGTTGGCCATGGACAGGATGCCCGGCCCATCGTGGCGTAGCGCCAGCGCGCCTGGCTCGTCGTTGAAGCGATAGCCGGGACCGCCGCGTCCGGTGCCTGTGGGATCTCCTGTTTGCGCCATGAAGTCAGGGATGACGCGATGAAAGGTCACGCCGTCGTAAAAGTGCTCGCGCGCCAGGAAGACAAAGTTGTTCACCGTGACCGGAGCTTTGTCGGCGAACAGGTCGGCGACGATGTCGCCGTATTTGGTCCGAATCGTGGCCACGTACCCCTTGGAAGGGTCGATGGCCATCCGCGGTGGCGCGTCATACTGCGTTGCCAATGCTTTCCTCTCCACGTGTTGTTGTCTTGTCGATCCGGCCACGGCCGCGACGCGGTTAGGAGCTGCGCCGGCGGCTCGCACCGGATCGGCGAGTCGTCTCGGCGGGCCGAGCGCGGCCCTCGGGGCGTGCGCCTTGCGCGGCGGAACGCGCGGCCCCGCTCGCGACCGGCGAGCGCGGGGTCGCGGACCGGTTCGTCGCCATGCCGTTGGCCATCGTCGCGACCGGACCCGCTTCGGCGCCGGCGCCGTGACAATACTTGTACTTCTTGCCACTCCCACAGGGACACAGGTCATTGCGGCCTACCTTCGCAGGGGACCGGCTCGCGGTCGGACGCGGGCGCGTCGTCGTCGCCGGCGTTGCGTCGCGATTGGTACGTAACTCGGTTGGCTGTTGGGGAGCCGGCACGGTAACTTCCAGATGGTAGATCGTGTGGACCACTTGGGAGTTGATCGCCGCCACGAGCCGCTCCCAATGGTCGTGCGCTTCCCGCTTGTATTCCACCAGCGGATCACGCTGGCCGAAGGCGCGCAGTCCGATGCCTTCGCGAAGATCGTCGATGGTGGTGAGGTGGTCGACCCACAGGGTATCAACGCTCCAGAGCATGACGCGGCGCTCGACCTCCCGCATGAGCGCCTCGCCCACCCGCTCTTCTGTCCGGCGATATTCGTCGTGCGCGACCGTGATGAGGAGCTCGTTGACGTTTTCCCGACTGTGTCGCGCCAGCTCCTGAACCGTCAGCGTCGCCGGGAGTGGAAAGACATGACCGAGCTCGTCGATCAAGCCTTCCAGATCCCACTCCTCGGCATAGGTACCATGGAGGCGCTTTTCCACAAGCTGATTGATGTGCGCGTCGACCAACGACACGACGTGATCGCGGAGGTTCTCACCACGAAGCACCTTGTCGCGATCGGCGTAGATGAACGTGCGCTGCTCGTTCATCACGTTGTCGTATTCCAGGATGTGTTTGCGGATGTCGAAGTTGTAGCCCTCAACCTTGCTTTGGGCGCTCTCGATCGCGCGCGTCACCGTGGAGTGCTCGATGGCCTCATCCTCCGGCATCTTGAGCCAGTTCATGATGCCGGCGATGCGGTCCGAGCCGAATCGTCGCATCAGCTCGTCTTCCAGCGACACGTAGAAGCGGGACGAGCCGGGGTCGCCCTGACGGCCGGCGCGACCGCGCAACTGGTTGTCGATTCGGCGCGACTCGTGCCGCTCGGTACCGATAATGTGGAGCCCGCCCACCTCTGTGACTCCCGGACCGAGCACGATGTCGGTGCCGCGGCCAGCCATGTTGGTCGCGATGGTCGTCGCGCTGGGTTGACCCGCGTCTGCAATAATGGCGGCTTCCTGCTCGTGGAACTTGGCGTTGAGGACCTGGTGCGCGATGCCCTTCGCTTGCAGCAGACGGGACAACTGCTCTGACTTCTCGATGGAAACGGTGCCAACCAGCACCGGCCGGCTTTGCGCGTGCAATTGCTCGATCTCACCGACGACCGCGTTGAATTTGGCGTCCTCGGTCTTGAAGACGAGATCGGTGGCGTCTTGGCGGACCATCGGTCGGTGCGTCGGAATGGTGATGACGTCAAGGTTGTAGATCCGGGAGAACTCTTCCGATTCCGTCGCGGCGGTGCCGGTCATGCCCGCCAGCTTGTGATACATGCGGAAATAGTTCTGCAGCGTGATCGTGGCCCACGTGCGGTTCTCACGCTGCACGGCGAGACCTTCCTTGGCCTCGATAGCCTGGTGCAGTCCCTCGCTCCAGCGCCGGCCGGGCATCATGCGGCCGGTGAATTCGTCGACAATGACAATCTCGCCGTTGCGGACGACGTAATCACGATCGCGGCGTTTCAGCACCAGCGCCTTGAGCGCCGCGTCAGCCGTTCGCGCCAGCCAGAAATTGCGCTCGTCGTAGAGGTTTTCGACGCCTAGCAAGTGCTCGACCTTGTTGACGCCGTCGTCGGTAAAAGTGACGGCTTGGGTCCGGTCTTCGATCGTGAAGTCCTCGTCGGGCCGGAGCTGTCGGAGGACCTTGGCGAGCTGATAATAGACGTCGGCGGACTCTTCAGCCGGGGCCGAGATGATCAACGGCGTTCGGGCCTCGTCGATCAGGATATTGTCGACCTCATCGACGATGGCATAGTGCAGCGGCCGCTGCACCTTGCCTTCCAGGCTGACCTGCATGTTGTCGCGCAGGTAGTCGAAGCCAAACTCGCTGTTCAGGCCATAGGTGATGTCGGCGAGATAGGCGTCGCGCCGCGCGCACGGCCGCCAGTGATTCAACCGGTCGTCCCCGTGGGGCGACGGATCCTCAAAGTCGGGGTCGTAGATTGCGGCAGCTTCCTGATAGATCACCGCCACCGAGACGCCCAGCAGATGATAGATCGGTCCGATCCAGCCACCACCCAGGCGGGCGAGATAGTCGTTCGGCGTGACGAGATGGCATCCCTTGCCCTCCAGAGCGTTGAGATAGAGTGGCAGCGCGGCAACTTGTGTTTTGCCCTCACCGGTCTTCATCTCGGCAATCCTGCCCTGGTGCAGGACGATCCCCGCCACGATCTGGACGTCGTAGTGACGCTTATTGAGCGTGCGTCTGGTTGCTTCTCGCACTGCAGCGAAGGCGTCAGGGAGCATTTGGTCGAGTGTGGCGCCGCCCTCGAGCCGGCGCTTCAGCTCGTCGGTCGTGGCGCGCAGCTCCGTGTCGCTCAGCGTTTGAAACTGGGACTCCAGGCGGTTGATGCGCTCAACCGTCGGTTGGAGCTTGCGCCGCTCCCGCTCGTTCGGGTCGCCGAACAGACGGCCTATGAAGTTCGGCATACTGGCATTTCCTCAATTGGATGGGCGTCGCGGCCGCGACGCCACCAGCGGAGCGCCGCCCGTCGTCGAGCGATCTCCAGGAAGTATCATACCAGCGGGGTAGGAGAAGCGATTGGCGGTTGTTTATTACGACGAACAATTCCTCCGGCACGACACCCGAGGGCTGTCGGAAGGTCCGGAGCGGGTTTCCCATGCGGCGGTCCTGTTGGAACGGCATCGCACCGCGGGTGAGTACGCGTTCGAGCGTCCCGTCGTGGCCACCCGTACGGACGTACTGCGCGTCCACCGTCCAGAGGTGCTCAAGCGCCTGGAAGACATCTGTCGGTCCGGCGGAGGGCTCGTCGACATGGCGCCGACCGTTGTCTCCCCGGAAAGCTTCGACGTCGCGCTGTTGGCGGCTGGGGCGGCCATCAACGCCGCGGACTCCGCGCTTGGCGGAAGGCCGGCGTTTGCCCTGGTCCGTCCACCTGGACACCACGCCACGCCAACCCGTTCGATGGGTTTCTGTCTCTTCAACAACGTCGCCATCGCCGCGGCCTACATGATCGCCGTACGCTCGATTCGTAGGGTGATGATCGTCGACTTTGACCTGCACCACGGCAACGGGACCCAGGACGCCTTCTACGCCGATCCGCGCGTACTCTTCGTGTCGCTGCACCAGTACCCGATCTATCCCGGCACCGGCAGAGCGGAGGAGGTTGGCGACGGCGGAGGTCGCGGCTTCAACGTCAACGTACCGCTGCCCGCTGGCGCCGGGGATCGCGCCTTCTTGGCCGCGCTGGAGCAGATCATAGCGCCGCTGGCGCATCGTTTCCAGCCTGAGCTGCTGCTCTGTTCCTGCGGCTACGACGCCCACTGGCTGGAGGAGGCGGTGGCGGGCGCCGGTCTTCAGGTCACCGGGGTAGGGTACAGCGCATTGGTGGATGGCCTGCGCTCGCTAGCGGCGGAGTGCTGCGGCGGTCGCATCGCGGGGGTGCTGGAGGGCGGCTACCACCTCGACGCCCTGGCCTGGGGTGTCCTCAACACGGCTCGTGTCTTGGGCGGCGAGCCGGCTCTCTCCGATCCGTTCGGGCCGCCCCCCGTTGCCGAGCGTGATTGCTCGGAGGTGCTGGCGAAGGTCCGGGCGCTGCACGGGCTTGGTGGGTGAGGAAGACGGACGAGGACTCTATCTTCGGCTTCCCGGTTCAGTCGGAGGCTCACCCCATTCTGCCTAGCGGACGGAAGCTGGATGCCGCCGCGGTGGGGCGCACGTCTGGTGTGGTTAGGGCCTGGCCCCCTCTCTGCCTTCGGCATCTCTCCCCCAATCCTTGGAGGAGAGCCGCCACGGCCACGTGACCCGCGACACGGGTAGCCGATGCCAGCGCGGGGTAGGTCAGAATTGGAGTTGTTGTCCCCGCCACCGCTCTCCCCCAAGGATTGGGGGAGAGATGCCGAAGGCAGAGAGGGGGCCAGGTCCGCCGCCTAGCTCGCCGGCCACCAGAGGCGGCCGCGGCGGTTGGTGCGCGCACGGTAGAGCCAACCCTCGATGCTGGTGACGTAGAGGGTCTGCAAGTCGGCATCGCCGAAGGTGCAGTTGGTGGGCCGGTCTTGCGGAAACGGGTGCTGCTCGAGCACGCGGCCGTCCGGTGCAAAGACGTGGATCATCGGGCCGGGGCCGCTCTGGCGCCAACCGGTAGCGGCGAGGATGTTGCCCTCGGTGTCGAGACACATGCCGTCGATGCCACGATGCGCGCCGAAGTCGTGCAGCACCTGATGGGGTCCCAGTTGGTCGCCGTTGATGAGATAACCGCGCAGCTCTCGCTTACGCTCGACGCCGTGGTCGCTCTGCGCCACGTAGAGCGTTCGCTGGTCCGGGGAGATCAACAGTCCGTTGGGTTTGGTCGTGTCGTAGGTCATGCGGCGGATTGACCGCTGGCCCACACCGTCGGGTGGCGGATCGAGGCGGAATACTGACTCGTGGTCGAGCTCCATGTCGGAACGGTCGTCGCCGTAGCGAGGATCGGTGAACCAGATACGGCCCTGCTCGTCGATGGCCAGATCGTTGGGGCTGTTGAGACGCTTGCCCTCGAATCGATCGGCAATGACGGTAACGCCCCCGTCCGGCTCGTAGCGGACGATGCGACGGCCCTTTCCCTCGCAGGCGTAGAGGCGGCCGGAGCGATCCAGCATCAGGCCGTTGGCGGCGTTCGTGCCGGTTCGGCTCGTTTCGCAGGCGCCGCTGGGCGGATCGTAGCGCAGGACGCGGTTGTTGCCAATGTCCGTAAACAGCAGGCCGCCCCCGTCCCATGCAGGCCCCTCGGTCAGTGTAAAGGGGCCGGCGATATACTCAAAATTCAGCGTCAACGATCGTACCTCCCACGCTCCTGCCGGACGGAACCGGCCACTCACTGACTCAAGCTCCCGCAGCTGCTGGGGGAGGATAGCACGGCGATGGCTCGTGGTCGCCGCCGACGACGGTACCATCCTGTGGTGGCGATGCTGCCAACGCAGCGGGGAGCCGTGACGGCGGAGGCTGAGGCGCGGTCCGGCCAGCCAACCGTGGCGGTGCTGACGGTCGATGAGCGGGGGAGCAATGGCAAGCACGACCGAGGCGCTGGTCTTGCTGACGCTGGTCGCCTCGCTGGTCGGCATCCTGGCGCGTCGCGCCAACTTGCCCTACACCGTCGCGCTCGTCGTCTGTGGGCTTGGACTGGGCGCCATACCGGTCATTCGGGACAATAGCCTGACCCCTGATCTCGTCCTGTTCGTCTTCCTCCCCGGGCTCTTGTTCGAAGCGGCGTTCCACCTTCACGTCGACTTGCTTCGGCATACCTGGCGGGCGGTGCTGACGTTGGCGTTGCCCGGCGTGCTGATTACGCTGGGAGTGGTGGCGTCGCTGACGCACTTCTGGCTTGGTTTGGATTGGAATAGCGCCTTTCTGCTTGGGGCTATGGTGTCGCCGACCGACCCGATCGCGGTACTCGCCATCTTTCGGCGGCTTGGCGTGCCCGGCCGGCTGGCTAGCGTCGTGGAAGGGGAGAGCCTGTTCAACGACGGCGTTGGGTTGGTCGCCTACACCATCGCGCTCGCCGCCGCGCGGGGGAACGGATTCAGTGCCGGCCAGGGAGCGCAGCTCTTCCTTACCTCGGTGGTCGGCGGCCTGGTGCTCGGCGGTCTGCTCGGGTTCGTCGCCTCCCGACTCACCGCGCGCGTGGACGATCACCTGATCGAGATGACGATCTCGGTGGCGCTGGCCTACGGCTCCTACCTGGTGGCGGAGGCGGTCGGCGTCTCCGGCGTATTGGCGGCCATAGCCGCCGGGCTTCTGCATGGCAACTACGGGCGCGCGATCGGCATGAGCGCCCGCACCCGCGAGGCGCTCGACGATCTTTGGGAGTACGCCGCCTTCGCCTTGAACTCGCTGGTCTTCCTGCTGCTCGGAGCAGCCTTGGACGTTCGTCACCTCGCCACGCGATGGGACGGCATCGCCATTGCCCTGCTCGCCACCGTGGTTGGTCGCGCGCTGGCCGTGTATGGCCTGGGCAGCCTGAGGCCACTCCTGCGGCGCGCCACCATGCCGGCGCGCTGGCGGCACCTGATCTTCTGGGCCGGCTTGCGCGGCGCCCTATCCCTGGCGATGGCGCTCGCGCTGCCCATGACCTTCCCCAACCGCGCGGAGCTGGTCGACCTGGTCGCGGGCATCGTGCTGGTCACGCTGGTCGTGCAAGGAGGAACGGTCGGTCCGCTAGCGAGGCGGCTGCTGGCGATCGGCGTTCAGCCGAAGCCAGCCGGTCCCGACGTCAAGCCTGGATGAAGCGGGGCGATCGACGATGGTTACGCGGTCCGGCGGGGGATCGTGCGCCCCGGCCGGACCGCGCCTGGTCAGTCGCCGCCCGGTCGGCGGCGCTGCTGGACGATCAGTGGCCCGAGGCCGGCACGAAGTCGGTTGCCTGCAGATAGGTGTCCGGCCCGAGCTGCAGGTGCAGCGAGACCAGGGTCGCGATGGTCAGGCGCAGTCGCTGGTTGCTCAGGGCGAGCGGGGTCGTGACGGGGATGGGCACCTGGGCCTGGAACAAGCACAGCCCCAGCAGCCCGCTGGTCTGCCCGACCACGTGCGCGGCACTGCCATCGGCGTTCACCACGGATAAGGTGTAGGTCGGCGCCACCGTGAGCCCCAGCACGCAGGGCGCCACCAGGGTGAACTGGCTGGACGACCCGAAGGTTCCGCTGATCGGCGGGTCGGAGTCCCAGGGCACGGCGCCCAGCAGGTTGATGCCCAGGAAGAGCGCCGGGGGCGGCGGCGTCAAGTTCATGGTGAAGTTGCCGTCCGTCCGCGGAATATCCGTGACGTGCAGGTAGTAGCGCAGGGTCTGTGGCTGTACCCAGACCACTGTGGCGCTGTTGGAGGTGAGGGGACCCCATGCACCGTCGCCGTCGCCACCACCGTGTCCGTGCCCGCATTGGCGCCAGTGTAGGTGAACGTGGCCGTGCCGCCCGCACTGGCGGCCACGACGTGCGTTGGCGGGCCATTGGGGCCGGTCACGGTGAAGGTGACCTGGGTTCCGGCCGGGTTGGTGACGTTATTCAGGGTGGCGGTCAGCGCCGCCGTGTCCCCCACGCCATGGCTCTGCGTGGCCGGGGCCAGGCTGATGCTCAGCCCGACCGGCGCCAGGCTGCAGCTACCGTCGGCGTTGGTCACCTTTTCCACCGTGGCCGACTGGGTGGCGTAGAGACAGCCGTCCGGGCCTACTGTCACGAAGTCGCCGCGGGTGCCGCCGCTGACCACGGGGGAGAGCGCCGGCGGCGACTGGGTGAGGTCGACCTTGGTGATGCTGCCGTTGTTCTGGTTGACGAAGATGAACGGCGGCTTGGTCGGGTCGTTACTCGCCGCTACGGCGGTGCCGTCCGCCGTGGGCACGGAGGCGAGGGCGGTCGCGGCGGCCGGCTGGCTCGTGTTCGTCCTCGCGACCTTCCAGACGCTATTGTTGCTCACAGCCGCGTAAAGGGTGCCGTCGGGGCCGAAGGTGATGCCGTCCGCTCCGCCGATTGTGGCGTAGGTGGTCACCGTGCCGGGCCCGCTCTGGAAGTTGGAGATGCGCGCGACCGAGACGCTACTGCAGCCGACGGTGGTGGCGAAGAGGTCGCCGCTGAGGGGATCGGTGGCGAGGCCGGTGACGCAGGGGACGCTCGCGACTGCCCGGAGCACGGCGCCCGTCGTCGGGTCGACCTGCACCACCTGGTTGGCCGCTTGCAGGGCGGCGTACAGGTTGCCGGACTTGTCGAAGGCGATGCCGGTGGGCACGCCCCCGATGGGGGTCGTATTCACCTGGGTGGCCGCCGAGGCGGCGCCGCCGCCAGGCCCGAACTTGTAGAGGAGGCCGCTCGGGTCGTCCATCACGTACAGGTGGTCCGAGGCGTCGAAGGCGACGCCGATCGGTCCTACCCCATTCGTGGGGTTGGTGGTAGCGAAGCCCGTAGCGAAGTCGCTCGCGGCAAAGCCGGCCGCCGGGGTGCCGGCGGCCAGCGCCGGCTGCACGCCGATCATGCCGAACAACATGGTCAGCAGGACGAACCAGCCGGTGAGAACGGATCGACGAATCTTGTACATTGAAGCTCCCTCTTCTAGTGCTGCCAACTCCTCGGGTGACAAAGGCCCAACCTATCGAGCAACATCAGGGTGGTGACCGGGCCAGCATTGGCATGACCGCCCAATCTCCTACCCGCGGTCCGACGCACGGCGCCGTCAGCGGGCGCCACTATGAATATCCGTTCGGTTGAGTACACTATTGCGTACA
>CALBSQ010000123.1 GCA_937967325.1 uncultured Chloroflexota bacterium | reverse complement strand
ATCGAGGAGCTGCCGGAGGTGGCCTTGCGTCTGCTGCGGGTGCAGATCGAGAATCGCCCAGCGATAGAGGTTATCAGGCTGTATGACAGTCCCGAGACGCTCTTTTATTGCGATCCGCCGTATCCTCACGGCAGTCGCGGTGACAGTAAGGCGTACCAATATGAGATGGACGACGCGGCGCACCGCGAGCTTGCCGCGGCCCTGTGTGGGTGCCGGGGGCGGGTAGCCATCTCCGGTTACCGATGTGACCTCATGGACACCCTGTACCGTGACTGGCGGCGCGAGGACGCGCCGGCGAAGCTGTGCCACTCGGTGAAGACGGAACGCCGGGAAGCACTCTGGATGAATTTCGATGCCGGTAATCATCGACTATACACGAGCATGGGACCTGCTCAACAGCGCCTTTTCGAGCGTCGAGCAAGCATACGCTGAGGGGTTGGCGCCGGAAGCGCCCACTGACGCCGACGGAATGGTTTCCGATGCGTGCCGCGAGGTCGTCGCCTCCAATACCCAGGCGTACCGAGAGGTGCTCCTTGGCTGCATCGTCGCCAAGCTGCTCAGCCCGGAGATAGATGTCCGTAGGCCGTACGTCAGCCAGGGAGACCATGCTTTCAATGGGCGAACCCTGGACGAGCGAGTCATGAACAAGTTTCTGAAGCAAGAGGGCATACCGTCCTCTGCCGGACCATACCTCAGTGTATTCCGCCGATCGGTCCAGTTTGTTCCCAGTACGCGCGATAGCCTGAGGGACAAGGCGGGCTATGATGCGCTGCTTCGGGTGTTGCTCTATGTTGAAGGCCTTACCTCAGTCGAGCTGGAGCAGCTGCTTCGGTATCTGCTCTACGAGTTTGTCCAATTGCGAGAGAGGGCGACCGTTCCCATTGCGCAGCCCGGCAGGATTAGCTTGGAGCAGTACCGGAGCCTCCTGTCAGGGTTGCTGGGAAATCCCAGTGGTGGAAGGTTCCCGTTGCTGCTCGTGGTTGCCACATTCATATCGATGACTACTTGTTCTTTATCAGGCCCGGCGCCATCCGCGAAGAAGCCAGGAGCCAAGCACAGCGGTATTTTGCGCAGGGGCACGAGGTAAACTTCCTGGAGATCGAGGGATGGATACTCATGGTGCTGGCCACCATCGGTAAGTCCGGCCGCGACCGATTCAATCGTACGATACGAAACCTCCTTGCTTCACCGGAAGCACCGGCATTCATGCGGGTTGCCTGGAATCACCAGGTTGGGCGGCTCACTACCTCATAGGCCAAGGGCTGCCGCATCGACTACCTCGACCCACCGCGTGCGAGCCGATTTCCAGGTGGGGTGTGGTACAGTCTAGTCTGTCTAGATAGAACGCCGGATAAGACTGGGAGACAGCAATGGCCTGGCAGCTGCAAGAAGCCAAGCAGCAATTCAGCGCGCTCGTCCGTCGGGCGATCGACGAAGGGCCGCAGATCGTCACCCGCCACGGCGAGGAGGTCGCCGTCGTCCTCTCGGCTCAAGAGTACCGCCGCCTGACCGGTGAGGTCCCGGACTTCGCGACCTTTCTCCTGACTGCCCCCGATTTCAGCCGGCTTGACCTGGAGCGTGCCGGCGACCGTGCGCGGGTGGTGGATCTGTGAGCAACCTCCTGGATACCAACGCCCTTTCTGAAGCGCGCAAGCCGGCTGGCGATGTTGCCGTGAAGCTGTGGCTGGCATCCGTTCCGGGGATGGATCTCTACCTCAGCGTTCTTGTCGTAGGCGAGATCCGGCAGGGGATCGAGCGGCTGCGGCGGCGCGACCCGGCGCAGGCCGCCGTCTATGAAGCCTGGCTGATGACGCTGCTCCGGGACTATGCCGATCGGGTGCTCCCCATCACTGCGGAGATCGCGCAGGAGTGGGGCCGGCTCAATGCGCCTGACCCGCTCCCGGCCATCGATGGCTTGCTGGCGGCAACGGCGCGGGTGCATGGGCTCACGCTAGTAACCCGCAACACCGCCGACTTTGTCCGCACCGGCGTGCTGCTGCTCAACCCGTTTACGCCGGGACGCTGAGGCGCGGCGCCTAACTCGCCCCATCGCCCTCTCGCACTTTGCCGTCGCCCTCGGCCTCCGGCTTCCCCTGCGACACGGCGACCTGGGCGGGACGCACGACGCGATCGCCGACGCGATAGCCGGGGCGCATCACGCTGCTGACGTTGCCGGCTGGAATCTCCTCGTGCGGCTGGTACATGAAGGCTTCGTGGGCGTAGGGATCAAACGGCTCCCCCAACGCCTCGATCCGCTCCAGTCCGGCGGCCTGGACCGCTCCGGCGAGCTTGTCCAGGATCAGCAGCATCCCCTTCACCCAGGGCTGCTCGCGGAGCTCCTCCGGCACGTCGGGCGCGGCGCGCTCCAGGTCGTCCAGCACGGAAAGTATCGGCATGAGCGCGTCGGCGCGCGCTTGGGCAAGCTGGCCTGATCGCTCCGCGTCGACGCGGCGGCGGTAGTTGATGAAGTCGGCCCGCTCGCGCTGCAGCAAGCCACGGTACTCCTCGGCCTCGCGGTGAGCCGCGGCCAGCTCCTCCTCGACGGTGGTCGGCGCTTCAGCGGCGGCATCCTTGGTGTTGGTAGCGCCTGGTGTCGATGCTTGCGCCGCGCCGTTGGTTCCCGACGCGGTGTCTCCCTCTGTCTCCACGTGTTGCGATGCCTCGCTCTGCAATGCAATCCCCTCCCGGCATGGGTACAGCCTACAGGTGTCAGTATACGGTTGCGATGAGTGACGGCGATCAGTAGCGCCTGCTCGGCTTCTGTTACTGATCGGCTCCTGAGGCTGCGCCGCGCTACCCGACCAGCGACACCAGCCGCTGCTGGCCGGCGACCGTGGAGACCGAGAAGCGCGGGTCATGCACCACCCGCGCGGCATCGTCGGCCAGGTGGAAGGGGAAGAGCTCCGCAGAGGAGGACAGACCCTCCAGCAGGGCCACGTCCGACGATGAGGCGAGCAAAAGCGCGTGCAGCAGAAAGCGCTCCACGGAGGGCTCACTCACCTGCAAAGGCGCGCGGCGTCGGTACTCGCCCCCGCGCCGGACCATTTCCAGGATGCCCCAGTAAACGAGCGAAAGGACCACATGCCGGCGCGCCCGTTCCACGTAGGCCCGGTCGCCGTAGCGTTCCACCAGCCGCTGGCGCAACTGGGAGGCGGTAAAGGTTTGCTGGAGATTGAGCAGGCGGCCGGTCAGCGCTGCCGTGTCCCGAAAAAATGGGTAGACCGCCAGCAACAGCCCCCAATGCACGGCCAGGCGCTCGCTCGGACCCACGGATGAAATGAGCGCGAGTGCCTCCTCGCGCAGCCGCGCGAGCCCGGGGTCGACGGGGTACCACGTGCGTGCCAACACCAGGGCGGTCTTCCTGGCCGCCGCTTCCCCTTCTATCCGATCACGCAGCCATAGGCGTAGCCGGTCTTGCGCTTCCCTACGCTGTCCGCCCGCCTGGGCCATACCGGCGACGAGGTCAAGCCATTCCAGACGGAGCGACCGATCGAAGCCCACGCCTACGGCGGTCATGCCTGCTGTCCAATCCGCACAAACGGCACGACGACTTCCTCCACTGCTATCCCACCATGGGCGACGACCTCCTCCCCCATCGAGGCAAAGGCGGCGTGACCCTTGGCGACGACCACCTCCAGGCCGGCGGGGAGGTCGACGCCCGGCCAGCGCTCGGCCTGGGGATAGGCAGCGAGCACCATCTCCGCGAACGCCGGCTCGCTATAGACCCGCGCGCGCTCACCGCGCTGCTCGACCAGCGCGCCTTCCCTCGGCTGACCTGCGCCGACCGCCTCGACGCTGCCGTGATCGGCGCTGAGGTAGACGGTGAAGCCGCGGCTCAGCAGGCCCGCAACCAGCCGGCGCAGCCGCCCCCGCGCCGCCCAGGCGCGGACGTTGCGCTGCATCTCGGGGAGCCCGAGCGTCGCGTGGTGCGTGAGCTGGTCGACGTCGTTGAGCACCAGACCCAACAGCCTGAGGCGTGGGTCCTCGGCCTGGGGGATAGCCGCCAGATCGTCCGTCCCGCCGGGGAGCGACAGCGGGCACTTGTGGAAGTGGACGGCGGAGGGAGTCAGCCCCCAATCGTTGCCGAGCCGGCGCCAGTGCTGCTCTTCGCGCTCGGTGGTGTTCCAGGATTCAGGAAAGTAGTACGGCGCTCGCCCAGCGAAGATGGCTTGCCGGGAGATGGTGGTGAGCGTGGGGACCCAGGCCAAGCAGGCAGTCTCCTGCATTGCCCAGGATGCGTCTTTGATGTCGCCGCGGAGCGTCAGCCAATGATCCAGCGCCAGCCCGTCGACGACCACCAGGGCGACGCGCTCGCCACGCCCGTGCGCGTTCCGCAACACCGTGGCGATATGGTGGACCAGCACGGGCGTGGTCGTCACGGCCAGGGAGGACAGACCGCGGTAATGGGCCAGCAGCCAGGTACGAAACGCCACCTCCAGTGGCGTCTGAACCTCGTGCAGCTCGTCGAGGAACGGCCCCGGGTCCGCCGGCAGCGCTGCCAGCCGCGCGCGGACCCCGGCCCAGCGCCAGGCGAAGGTCAGCCAGTCGCGATAGCTGGCGACGGCGGCCGGCCAGGAGCCGTCGATAGTTTGCAGAGCGTCGCGGAACTCTTGCTCCGGCTCGTCGCCCGGCAGCAGCACACCCGGACGCATCCAGCCTGGTACCGCTCCGCCATCGAGCCTCGTGCGCTGGAGCTGTCCCTCGGCGAAGAGATTCGTCAGGTAGGCTCGGATGGGTGGCGCCGCGAAGGGCACAGCGCTCTCCCGCAGTGCATGTCCGCTTCCCGCGTGCACATAATCGTTCCAGTGCGCCTGCAGCCAGCGGAAGAATTGCTCCGGTTGCCGCAGCAGCGTGAGCACGTCCATACCAAGTTGCATGCTCGGCCCGAGCCATTCGGCCAAGATGGCATCCAGCGACTCCGGCAGCACCTCTCCGGCGTAATGACGCTGGACCAGATAACCGATCAGCGCCGGTCGCTGGGTAAGGACAGTGGGAGCAACCCCGTAGACGTCGCGCAGCAGGAATTCCCGTGTGGCGCGCTCGCCCAGCACGTCGCCGTCGTAGAGCGCGTAGGCGCTGGCCACCCGATCAAGGTCGTCACGCGATAGGTCCGCCAGGGCGACCGAGTTCAGCATGGGGAACAGCAGGTGAAGGCCGATCCGGACATAACGTCCGAGGCAGAGCATGTCGTAGGGGATCTGGCGTTCCGGTAGGTCCCCCACGTTGACGATCACGCCCGGCGTATCCGGCCGGCGAAGTCTGGCCCGTAGGTCTGCCTCGTAGCGATAGCGAAATGCCACAGGATCCTCGTAGCGGATGATCTCCAGGGCAAGGCGTTCCAGCACTTCCCGGAGGTGCCGAGCGCTGACCAGGTTGTCGGGATCGGCAACGAAGCATAGCTCTGATGGACCTGCGCTGAACAACGAGACAATGCGATCGGTCCAGTCAGGCACGGAACGGCTCGACGTGGAACACGACCACAGCGGTCACTTCCGCCAGGAGCTCGGCTTGCGTGTCGAGGGCAGCTTGGGCGCGGCGTTCCTCGGCGTCGAGACGCTCCAGGCGGTGCTCGCGAACGCCGGCGAGCCCGCTGCGCTGCGCCAGCTCCCGCCGGGCAGCCACGTCTAGCCGCATCCTCTCCTGCTCCTGTTTCAGCCAGGTCTGATGCGCGCTGGCCAGCTCGGTGTAGAGCGCCGTCGCCTGCTCGTAGGCGGCATGCTGGAGGCGGTCCCAGCAGCGTGTCGCCTCGCCGGTTTCCAGGACGCCGCGCGCTGCTATCCGTGTCTCCGGCGCGGTCAGCACCTCCCAGACGCGGCGGGCCGACGGCGCCAGCAGCAGGCCGTTGTCGCGCAGGAATAGTGGCAGGTAGCGCTGGTAGCGACGCTCACCGGCGCTTGCCGCAAGCTGCCAGAGCGACCAGACCCCGCTGACGCCGGCAGCCAGCCCGCTGATGGCGAGGACAGCGACCGTCTGCAGTCGCGGATCGAACAGCGTGATCAGGCGCTCGGCGCCGGCGTCCAGGCCCGACCGGGCAAAGGTGACGTTGCTCCAGCGTTGGCCATCGGGCCAGTCAACGTCGTAGCCGCCGAGCTGCCTGGTCACGATGCCATCGGCGTCGCGCACCGCGTTCACCGTGAGCGCTTCTACCCAGCGCGGCAGCGGGTGCTCGACCGTCGCCCGTGTAGCGGCCAGGTCCGGAGCCGCCGTCCCGCGCAGCAAGGCCGCGCCGGAGTGTGCCGCCGTACCCTGCTGGCGGAGTCGCTCAGCCAGCTCAGCCACCTCCGCGTCCACGGCGTCCGGGTGAAGCAGCGCCTCGCGGTGGAGGCGCTCGAAGTCGGCCTCGACGTCGCCGGAGTCCAGCACGTCACCCAGCTTATCCACGCCGAGGTCGTTCAGAATCGTGCGCAGCTTCTCTTCCAGCACTTCCTGGATTCGGTGCTCGACGCTGGACTCGATGGTGAGGTTGAAGGCGCGCACGGGCAAGGTCTGGCCGATGCGATCCACCCGACCGATGCGCTGCTCCAAGCGCATGGGGTTCCAAGGCAGATCGTAGTTCACCACCAGGTGGCAAAACTGCAGATTCAGCCCCTCACCGCCCGCCTCGGTGGAGATGAGCAGGCGAGCGTCGCCGGCATAGTCCCGCTGCACGCGGCGGCGTTCCTCCAAATCCATGCCGCCATTGAGGGTCGTCACGCCGTAGCCACGAGCTGCAAAGAACTCCGCCAGCATGTCCTGGGTCGCCGTGAACTCCGTGAACACCAGCAGTTTCAGTTGGGGATCGAGCTCCTCCCGCTCCAGCTCCACCAGCAGGTCGAGCAATTGTTGGGCCTTGGCGTCGACGCCGGCCATCTCCGCCTGGCGCGCCAGCTCCAGCAGCCCTTGCACTTCCCGCCGCTCGCCCGCCGACAGCGGCGCCGCACGCAGCGCCGCTTCCTCGATGGCGTCGCTATCCTCTTCGTCCGGCAACTCGGCATCCAGCGGCAGCGCACCGCCCAGCGCGGCCAGGCGCCGCTCCATGGCCACGCGGATGGCGCGCGTGCTGCTGGTCACCAGCCGCTGAAACAGGATGAGCAGGAAGCCGACGGCGTAGCGCCGCTCGCGCATGGCCCGGTTGTAGCCCTCGCGCACGTAGTCGCTGACGGCCTCGTAGAGGCGCTCTTCGGCCTGGTGGCGTCGATCCCAGGCCACCGGCCGCAGCCGTGTGCTGCGCGGGAGAAACAGCGGCCTGCCCTCCACGTCCAGCGCGGCGCGCTTCTCCGTGCGCGCCACGTAGGGCAGCACGCGCTCCCGCACGACCGAGGATGGCGTGGGGAAGGCGCGCTCGTCCAGCAGCGCCATGAGGCGGTGGAAGGATTCGCTCCTGCCGTTGTGCGGCGTGGCCGACAGTAGGAGCACATGGGAGGCAGCGGCGGCCAGGGCCCGGCCGAGCTGGTGGCGGGCGACGTCGGAGGTCGCCCCGGCGATGCGGTGCGCCTCGTCCACGACGATCAGGACCCAGCCGGCCGCCGCGACCGCTTCGAAGCGGTCGCGGTTGTAGCGGGCCAGCCGCTGCGCCGTCCAGCCCTCGCGGGCCGCCAGCGGCTTGATGGCGTCCAGCGATGTGACGACCTGATCGAACCGCTGCCAGGGATTGACGTCCCGCGCCGATGACCGAGCCGCGAAGCCGGCGGGCAGCACCAGCTCGAACTGCTCTTCAAAATGCGTTTGCATCTCCGCGACCCACTGCCCGGTGAGGCCTTTGGGCGCCACGACCAGCACCCGTCGCACGCGGTCGCGCAGCTTCAGCTCGCGCAGGATCAGCCCCGCTTCGATGGTCTTGCCCAGCCCGACCTCGTCGGCCAGCAGCATGCGCACCGGATCGCGCTCCAGGGCCCGCTGGAGCGCCGCGATCTGGTGCGGCAGCGGCAGCACCGGCGCATCGAGCGGCGCCAGCAACACGTTGCGCGCGATGGCGTCGTGGATGCGCGCCGCTGTCGCGCCGACGATGAGGCCCGCCGCGCTGAGCGGTGGCGCCTGCTCAATGGGTAGGGTGCGGCCGGCCGGAAGCAGCCGAACCTGATCGTCGGACGGGTCCCAGACGCGGATGGCAGCGGATCCCGGGCCGTCAAGCACCTCGACGACCCGGACCGGCGAACGCGTCGCGAGGCACCAGTGCCAACTGTGCTCCCAATCGCCCGTGCCACCCATCACGACCATGGACCCGGTGTACCCTCTTTCCCACCGGCGCAGCCCGGCGCGCGATGGCGGTCGAACGCTACCACACCTTAGCGAGAAGCCGGCGTAGCGCCGGTTCCAGGCGAGCCCCGCAGCGCACAGAGACCACTGGCCGCCCCGACCCGACACAACGCACGCCGTGCATTCGCAAGTAGCTCAGCTCGCGCGAGCTGTCCATGCCGCCATGCACGAGCATCGGCACCACGGCGCGAACCGCGTTACCCGCAATCATCAACTCGACGGCGCGACAGCCCGCTGTGACCTGCTCCAGCACCTCCTTGGCCTTGGTGTTGGCTCCCGATTTCATCTCGACAACGACGACGACCACCTGCCCGTGCTGTTCAAAAAACAAAATATAGTCCGGGCGTTTCGAGACTCGCTCCGGTTGTGGCGCCGCCACAAACAGGTGGTCTGCCAGGTCACAGTCGATGATGGTGAGGTCGTCCACGACCAGGCCGCGCAGGTCGAGCGTGCATCCTCGCCTGCGACAGGACGAAACACGGCTCGCCCGATGCGCTTCGGCTGCCCATGGCCGTTCCGCCATCAGCGTGAGAGCGCATTGGCCGTTTGTAAGTAGGCCGTCTCCTCGTAGAGCTCATCCGCCGCCTGGACGAAGCCATCTTCGGGGATGCCATCCACGGCGCTAATCGGGAGCTCCTGCACGTAACTTGTCCCCGTCGTAGCGTCGAGATTGAAGAGGTACGCACCGACCTCCTGTGGTCGCAGGAAGGCGCCGCCGGCCTCGTCCAACTCGCTACGTCGCACGCCGTTGCTGAGCTCCGCAAGGAAATAATCACTGTGCGTGCTGAGCAGCACCCGCAGCCCTGCGCGGACCATGCGCGCGATGCCAAGTGCAAACTTCCGCTGATTGGCGGGGTGCAAGTGCGCCTCGGGTTCCTCAATGATGAGCATGTCCCCCGGTGCAATCCCGTGCCTCAAGAGAAGGAGTACCGGTGCGAGCTCGGACACCATGGATGACGATCGGTGCATCGGGATGGATACCCCCCGCGAACGGTAAGCGATATCCGGGAATGCGTGGTCGGATGGTGTAACCGCCAGGTCGCCGCTCAATATGTCGCGCTCGATAGACGCTGCGACGTTAGCGAGTTCTCCCACATGCGCGTAGGGCAAGCTGATCATCATGCTGATGAAGTCGGAGACGACGCCTGGGAGGAGAGACCCATCACCGGGAGGTGAGCGAAAGATGAGCGATTGCTGCACCATGCCGCTGGCTATGGCTCGACTCGCCTGCAAATAGCCGCCCCGGTCAGCAGGAAGGTACAGGACGCTCCGCTGGAACTCGCGGAAGCACTCGATCAAGAGCGCTTGTTCGGCTGACCACCTCAGCTCCTTCCACGCCTTCGCCTGCGGATTCGGGCGTCCCCGTCGTGGGGGCAGAGCGACTGGGAGCGTGAATGGAATGATGAGATCCGCGATGGCCTCCTCCGCCATCTGTGCGCGCACTTCTCCGTCACCGAGCTGCATGTCGAGGGACCATGCAGGCGCATCGTGGTGCAGACGGACGGACACCTGGGACGAAGGGTTTGCCCAGCCTATCAGGGCCGCCATCTTCGCGCCGAAGGAGCGTTGCACAGCCGCGTGCGTGCTATCGGCAAAGTCGAGGCAGGCGCTTCGTACGAGCTCGCGCATGGGCATCTGAAGGAAGGCGGGCAAGTCGCCGATGCGGAGGCGGTTCACCCCGGGGTCGTCGCCGCTCACTTGGTCCAGCCACGTCAGGAGTGCGTCGCCGTGACTGTCCACAAACTCCTGGTCTTCGGAATGCGCCCACTGGAGAACGCGTTTGGCCATGGACACGCTGAACCCGCCGGGGCCGTCTCGGAGCGACCGTAAGCCGAAGGCCGCCTCACCACTGTAAGCCTGGTACAAGCTGTACAGCAGCATGGCCAAATACGACTTACCGCTGTTGTTTGGTCCGACGAAGACGGTCAGAGGCTGCAACCGGATACGTGCGCTGGTGAGCGGCCCGAAGTTGGCAACGCTGACTTCCATGTTGACGCGCCCTCCAAATTCAGCCTAGGCAGGTAGATGCCACCCGTCCCCAAGCGTACCTCATCGCCCTCAGCGTTACGCTCTCGAAATGGTCCATCGCGCGTGTTGCATTAGCGATTAGTGCAGGGACGTGTGGCACGGCTTGGCGACGAACCATGCAGCCACAGAATGCTCCCGTCACTAAGGGTACGAGGTCGGCTTGCCTCGTTGGTCCACAATTATGGGCGCTGACCTACCCGTACTCTGACCAGTGGCACCCGAATGCTGGTTCGCACGGGCTGATACAGCTCAATCCGCTCATCGTCGTGCCAGAGGACCACGGCCAGCGCGTAGCCTTGACGCGGGGAACATTCAGGGTGACCCGGGCGTTTGGTCCAGTAGCCGCTCCGCGTGCCGATCAGAGTAGACGCACCAGATCTGCCACGACCTCTGCCGCCGGCTGGCTGACGTTGATGTCGCCGATGCCCATGCCTGCATACATCGCCATGTCGCTGGTGTCCCGGTCAATGCCCCGGTAGGGAGGCGTCGTTTCCCTCCACCCACTCCGTTGAGCTGCAGCCACGCAGGATCGCAGCACTCGGTGGGGCGCATTCGGCCAACCGTCACCGAACCATTCGGTGAGTACGGTGTCAGCGGCGGTGGCCACGAGCAGCGCGCGGACGTAGTCGGGGTGCGCTCCGGACTCGGGCGAGGCAACAAAGCGCGTGCCGACCCTTACCGCATCCGCCCCCGACTTAATCACCGCGGCGGTCCGCTCCGCCGTCGCGATCCCGCCAGCCGCGACCACCGGGATGCGCACCGACGAAAGCACCTGGGCCAGCACATCGTCGAGACAGAGGCCCCCGCGCACATGGCCACCTGCCTCGGTGCCCTGCGCGACGACGTAGTCGCACCCGGCCTCCTCGGCTGCCACAGCCTCACGCGCCGAACCCACCTGCCAGCCGGCGAGTGCCCCGGCACCGTGCGCGGCCGACACGACATCGGCGCGCGGATCCGCATAGAAGAACTCCACCACGCGGCATCGGCCGGCGGCGGCAGCGATGTCATCGAGTGAAGGGCCGAACGGCATTAGGAAATTGACGCCGCCGGCTCCCGCGACGGGCTGGGTTCCCGCCGGCACCATGCCCAGGCCGCCCGCGGCGGCGACGGCGGCCGCAAGCTCGGTGGTGCCCACGCCGCCCATCGCCGCCAGCTGGACCGGCAGAGTGCAGCCGACCAGTTTCGTGAAACGCGTTGTGCCCATGTTGACGACCTCCCCCGTGCGGCAGGCTGGTCCGGCTCGCCTGCCACCGACTCCTCTGACTCCATACACGAATGCTAGACGATTCTCGGCGATTGTCAATCTTATTCTTCGCAGGGCCCTTAGCGGATGGCGGCCGCCCCAAGGCGTCCCCGAGACTGACGGTCGCCAATGCTGCCGCATGGGTCACGTGCGGGCAGGCGAAGGATGTTCCTACTCTGGCGCCGACGAGGCGGCTGCCTATCAGTCCCCCGTGGTCGACGTGCAACACGGGCTCGCCCAGATACAGGTGTTGATCGGTCCAGCGGGCCCCGCCACCCGCCAGGTCTCGTAGCGCGAGATTGCCACCATAGGCGACAAGCTCCGGCTTGATCGCGGCTTGGCCGAGCGCCATTCCATAGCCTGGACCGGTTCTAGTAAATGGCACGGGTTCGGCTCATCCCTCAGCACTTTCGCGCTACAGACGAGAACGCTCGGATCCCAATGCCCCGGTCGATGCACCGGGCAATGTCACCGTAGACAACCAGACCGGCTACGGCCGTCCCGTGGCCGTTTCGATCCACAGCCGTGTTCTCACCGCTCTCGAAGTCACGCTCCTCGACGACCCAGCCGCGCAGCATTGGGTGTCCCGCCACAACGCCACTATCTATGACGCAAACTAAGGGCGCGCGTTCATCTGCAGAAGGGATTTCCGGCGGGCTGATCGGATCGATAATGCGAGACTGAGAGCCTGTGAGAACCGGCGCAAGATCGACGCGAGCAACGAAATCGAGGTCGAGAAGCGCCTCACCGATTGCACAGCGACAGTATTCAACTGCTTCCGAATGAAGGTGCGCAATTGGACCGGGGTTGGCAGGTCGAAACGCACCACATCATCGAAGCGCCGCCAAATTGCGGGATCCAACGACTGTTCGAAATTGGTAGCAGCAATGATTAAAGATCTCCCGTCGAAATTGTCCATGATTTGAAGAAACGAACTGACAACCCTCTTTATTTCTCCGTGCTCTGTCGGATCATCCCTTGATCTACCGATCGCGTCGAACTCATCGAACAGAATGACCCACTGACCGCGCCTGGCGTAGTCAAAGACCTTGCGCAGGTTCGCGGCAGTCTCGCCAAGGAGCGACGAAATGACGGCGTCGAAGCGGACGTACAGCAACGGCAGGCTCATTTCGGTTGCGATTGCCTCCGCCGTCGCCGACTTGCCGCATCCTGAAGGGCCACAGAATAGGATGCGACGCACCGGTGTGAGACCGTTGGCCTCCAGGACTTCCCATTCGCGAAACTCGAGGATGATCCGATCCACCAATCGTCGTTGTCGCGGGGTCATGACCACATCGTCAAGGAAGCGCAGGGGCTTTTTTATCGCCAACAGAGACGGGACGCCCGCGCTCCGCCGAGATTGTCGCCCGGTCGCTGCACAACACTGCATCGCACTCCGATGGCTCCGAGGCCGCACGTGCCTGCCGGGGTGGAGTACGCCTGCGTGCCCCGGTCGGTCGTCGGGGCGTCGGCTATACTCGTGCTGTCGTGCGGGGGCGGCGACCGGCGCGAGCGGTGAGCAGAGAGATGGCGTGAGCAGATGGCGGGCAATCCCCTGGTGGGGGTCTGGCGATTAGTCAGCTGGGAGTCCCGGACCGCCGATGGCGAGGCCACCTATCCTCTCGGCCAGGACGCCCGCGGCTACATCACCTACAGCGACGACGGACACCTGTCGGTCATCATCGGCAAGGCCGATCGCCCGCGCTTCAGCGGCAACGACCTCCTGGGCGGGAGCGCCGAAGAGAAGGCAGGAGCCGCCGCGACCTTTGTGAGCTATGCCGGTACCTACGAGCTCCAGGGCGACCGCGTGATCCACCACATCGAGCTGAGCCTGTTTCCCAACTGGGCGGGCACTACCCAGGAGCGCAAGGTCGAGCTGCGCGGCAACCGCCTCACCCTGAGCACGCGGGCGATGGTCCACGGCCGGTTCGGCACGTCGAGCCTCACCTGGGAGCGGGTCTAAGGCGAGACGCCTCCAATCGGTCATCTCTCCACCCTTGCCGTCGCGTTGTCGTAGTACATCAGCAGTTGCGCATCCTCCTGTAGCACCGCCTCGGGCAGCCGCTGGGCCACGCGCACGATGGCGGCGTAGTCGTGTCGATGCCAGGCGGCGCTGAAGCCGGCGCGCACCGCCTCCGACCGAAATGCCTTCAGCTTCCCCTTGCCGGCCGCGTAGGCGTCGAACTCGCGCAGCAGCGCCTTCTCCCGCAGCTTCTCCAGGTCGGCCTGCTTGTTCGGGTCGGGCACGTACCAGCGCTCGCGCTCGTCCTTGAGGAAGCTCTGGTCCAGGATGACCGACAGCTCGGGGATCTGCTCGTGCTGCGCCTGGTGCAGCTCGCGCAGGAACTTGGGCAGCAGGTCGGAATAGGTCTGCGGTCGCTGCTCCAGTTCCCGCTGCAGCCATTGCCGCGCCCCCTTCTCGTCGGTCACGAAGAGCGGCGCCTGCTCCACGTTGCGGGCCTCCAGCCGCCGGCGATCGTATTCCGCGACCTGGTCCGGCAGGAAGAACATGCCGTCGCGCTCGGGGAAGCGCTGCTTCAGGCCGGCGTAGAACTCGGCGGCGTTGAGCGGCACGGTGGCGCCGCGCTGGATGTGGAAGGCCACCATGCGGTCGTAGAGCAGGAAGTGCTGGCGCTCGGCGTTGGTCAGGATCGTGCCCGCAACCTCGATCACCGGCTTCAGCAGGGCCAGGTGCTGGCGGACGAAGTCCCAGGCGCCCTCCGGCCTGCCGGCCTCCCGCTGGAAGCGCTCCTCGAAGGCCTGCCGCGGCTTGTAGGCGGAGATCACCAGGTCCTGCTTGACGGCACTGCTGGTGACCTGCCGGTAGGAGCGCTGCTCCTTGTCCAGCGTCCGCACGTCGGCCACGACGAAGCCGGCGGCCAGGATCCCCTCCTGGATAGCATTCCAGACGCCGGCGCGGGAGTTGTGGAAGACCACGGTCATCCAGCGCCCCGGCTTGAGCACGCGGTGGTACTCGCCAAAGCAGCGCTGCATGAGCCGCTGGTACTCCACCAGCGTCTTGCGCTTGGCCTGGTCGATGATCGCCTCCGGCCCGGCGTTGGTGAAGACGCGATGCCAGGCTTCCACGAGGAAGTTGAGATCGGCGTAGTAGATGTTCTCGCCGAAGGGCGGGTCGGTGAAGACGTAGTCGATGCAGCTCGCGGGCAAGCGCAGCGCCGCGCAGTCGCCGGTCGTCACCGTGATCTCGTTGGCGAAGGTTGCCAGCGGCGCAAGGGCGGTGCGCAGCCGCTCCAGCTTGCCGTCGAGGATGTACCAGGGAGAGTCCTCCGAGATCTGGGAGGGGACGTAATAAACGCCGGTCAGGTACTGGTTCACCTGGGAAAAGCCCGTTGGCCGGAACCGATTCAGAAGCGATGCTGTCCAAATCGCCTGCTCGACAAAGAACAGCAGCATGTGCCGGACACGGGCGTCCGGGCAGCCATCGGCTTTGCGCCAAAGGGTTGCGAGGGAGTGCGCGGCGCGGGGGAAGAAGAGGTGGTGGACGTGAGTGAAGCCTTTCGGCGCCAGGCGCGAGCCGTGATACATCTCCTTGATCGGGAATGCCACGGTGGGTACTTCCGGCGGTAACGGTAGCGCCTCAATCCGCTCCAGCCGCCGGAGGTCCTCCGCATCGACACCCTTCTCGTGCCGGCTCCTCCCAACGCTGTACACGATGCGGACTGGCCGGAGCTTGATACGCCGCCACAATGCACCGGTGGCCGGATCCGACCGGCTTTCCAGGACACGCTCCAGCCGGTCCTTGTTCAGCATCACGCTGCAACGCGGGCAGGGAAACTCGCCGCTGACGCGTTTCGTCTCTTCGTCGAAGGCCTCGTCGATGAAGACGATCTCGGACGTACAGGAGGGGCACGTGAACACCTCGCTCCAGACCGTGTACTCGATGCGGCCGGTGCTTCCATCGGTGTGACGGGTCTCATACATCCAGCCAATCTCCACCTCGGTTTCTTGTAGGAGCTGGCGGGCGGCGGAAGCGAAGGCGCTCACGTCGAGCGGCAGGTTGTAGTTCGCGGCGATGAAGGTGGCGGCCGGAGAGAGATCATTGAGGACGGCCCGGCGGGCGCCCCAGCTTGGCTTGCCGCGCCCCTCCGCTTCCCACTGCATCTGCAGCGTCGCTCGGTAGCTGGCCGGCGCGCGGCCGCACCACTGGGCCGCCACGCCGGTCATGCCGGAGCCGCAGAAGCCGTCGAGCACCAGGTCGCCCGGTTCGGTGTAGTGCAAGATCGACGGCACGATGGCCAGGTGCGGCACCTTGGTGTGGTAGCTGTGCGCCTTGTAGAGCGGATCGGTCTTCCCCTCGCTCACGTCGACCGCGAAGGGCTCGCGCTGGTACGTATCCGTGGCCTCGTCGTAGGGCGTGCCGTGTTGCCGGACGAATTCGCCGAGGAACGGGTTGGGGCAGGCGGTGTAGCGGGGCGGATCGGAGAGGGCCAGGATGTCCTCGTCAGTACCGTTAGGGAAGCCGTCCATCTTGCGCAGCTCGGGCAGGCGCGCGCGCAGGCGCTCGCGGTAACGCTCCCGCTCGGCGTCGCGGCCATCGGTATTTGTATCGGCGGTTGCCGTCGCCAGGCCCGCGAGCGATTGTTGCTGGAGTTCGGTCACCGGCTGGTCCTCTCATCGCGAATCTCGGTGCGGATTGGCCCGCCACCTGCAAGATGCACGGCCGGTTGGCGCCGGCGAGCCCACCCGCCGCTAAAGCAGCGGGCTAACATCACAAAGCCGCCTAAAGGCGGCTCAAGGTCGATTGTTACGGTAATAACGTGGCCGAGACGCGGGAATATCACCATATATGGCGTGTCTAGCCTGCTTTAGCAGGCTTTGTATTGTTAGCCCGCTGCTTTAGCGGCGGGTGGGCTCGCCGGCGAAAATGCTCCCCGGTGTGCCCGCCGGGCGACGCGTGGATACGTGACATGGCAGCACGCTCCCTACTCCACCACGATGCGCACCCGCTCCACATTTTTGCCGCGTGTCTGCTGCTCCAGAAATCCCTTCAGGCGCCCGGACAGCTCGTCCACGGTGGCCGGCGCGCCGCCGTTGGTCAGGCTGGCGACCAGCTCCTCCTTGCCAATCACGACCCGCTCGAGTCCCTGGAAGGCGGCGTCCAGCGCTCGCACCAGCGCAGTGTCTACCGTCTCCGGCAAGCGCTGCTCGCCGAGCAGCCGCTCCAGGGGACGCCGCTCGGCCGCGCCGAACAGGGCGAGCGTTTCCTGCACCGTGGGGTCTTGCAGGTTCTGCAGCAGCGTGGCGAGCCACTCTTGTTCCATCCGCTCCAGCTTGCGCTCGTAGGCGTCGAGCCGCGCCGCGGCGGGTGGGCTGTCACCCTCCTCGAGTGGGCGGAAGTTGCAGTGCGGGCAGACCGGCGAGGTCGCCAGCTCGGGGGCGGTGAGCTCCGTGCAGGTGCGCAGCGCGGCCAGCGACCGCTCCAACTCCTCCTCGGCGCTGCGGGGCAGCAGCGAGATGGCGCGCAGCGCCTGCAAGCGCCGCAGCACCGGCGACTTCAGCAGCGTGGCCTTGCGCTTATCCTGGTCGAGGCTGAGCCGAGCGCGCTGGTGCCGCTCCAGGTAGCCGGCGGCGTAGCGCACCTTCAGCGCCAGCGCCGCCTGCGCCAGCTGGGCGCGTGTTCCAGTGGCCGTGCGGCGGGCCGGATCGCGCAGGGCGGCGATCTGCTCGCTCTGGAGGCCGGCAATGGCGATCGCCGTCGCGTCGTCGCCGGGCAGTACCGAGCGCGCCTGGAGCAGATAGGCGGCGAGCGGCTGTAGCTCGGCGACGAGTAACTGGAGCTCCCGGAGCTCCTTCAGGTTGGCCTGCGCGCCGGCTTGCTGCTGCACCTGCTCCACCGTCGGGGCAAAGCTCTTCAGCCGGCCGGGCGTGCTGTAGGGGCGCAGGCCATCCAGGAAGCCCCGGTAGCCGTCCAGGCCCGCCAGCAGATCGTCGCGCTCAGCGCCCTCGACGACCGTGGCGTTCCAGCAGACGATCCCCTCGGCCACGCGCGCCCGCGCCGTCACCACCTGCCCCAGCTCCTCGGCGGCGCGCTGTTGCAGCGCCTGCACCGCCTCGCCGTGCGCAGCCTGATTGCGGATCAGACCGGCGGGCAGACCAAGCAGCCCGAACAGCGCCGTCAGCGCGGCCAGCGGCAGGTCCCGCGGTCGCTCAATGTAGCTGAACCGGCTGAGCGCCTCGCTGCCCAGCGTGGCCGCCTGGTCGAGCGAGGCCGCGTCGATCTTCTTGCCGGGCAGCGCCAGGGTGATCTCCCCGGCGTAGACCAGCGCCGTCAGCACCACTGCCAGCCACTCCGGCTCCAGGTGGAAGCGCCGGTCGTATTCCACGCCGCCCTGATACCTGGTCTCGATCAGGTCGGCGCGGTTGAGCACCCGCCCCTCGCCGCGCTCCGCCAGCGCCTCGCGGAAATGGCGGGCGTAGCGAGAGCCGTCGCTGCTGAGGCGGTCGCCGTCCAGCAGCTCCAGCGCCTGCAGCACCTCCGCCCCCTGCCGCGACTTCATGGTCCCGGCGATCCAGCGCAACGCCTCCGTCGCCGTGGCAGCGCGGTTGGCGCGGGTGACCCGCAGTGGGAAGGTCGGGTACTCCGGCAGCGTGTCGCGGAAGCGCGGCGTGAGACAGGTCGAGGCGATCTGGTCGACCAGCTCGCGGATGGACGCCGCGCGGCCGCGCAGCAAGTCCGCGGCTGGCCGCGATGTCCCCTGATAGGTGACTTCCAGCGCCGTTGGCGCCCGCTCCTGCAGCCAGCGCAGCAGCTGCTGCAGGTAGCCCGGCCGCTGCGGGTTGTTGGTGGCGGCCTTCTCGCGGAACAGCGGTCGCGCTGCCGAGGAGGCCTGCTCGGCCAGCATGGTCGCCGCCGCGTACAGGCGTAGGGTCCGGTCGAAGGCCTCGTCCTTGCCGGCCAGCCGGAAGAAGACTTCGTCGCCTTGCCGCGTCTCGCCGTAGCCCGGCAGGTGATAGGGCTGGAGGAAGTACAGGTAGAACTCCCGCGGCGGCTGGGCGGTAGAGCGTTGGTTGGGCGCGCCGAAGAAGAGGTAGCCGGGCCGGGCCGACCGCTTCTCCGTCCACTCCACCTCGTACTCCCAGATCGCAAAGCCGGTGACGTGGGTGTTGACGTCGGTCAGCTCCAGGGCGCGGGTCAGCGCGTCGTAGTAGGCGCGGTCCAGCTGGTCGGCCGAGAGGGTGTCGGCGCGCTGCTGGATCAGTGCGTCGTAGTCGACGTCTTTGGTCACGTCGAGATACCACTGGCCGTTGTCCTGGTTGAAGGAGAGGAACTGGCCGCTGACCGTCCGCGAGATCTCCTTCAGCGCGGCGCCCACCGTGGCCTCGAGGAACTCTGCGCTCTGCTCCGGCATGGGCAGGGAGAGGCAGAGATCGTCGCGCAGCTCGACGGCCGTCACGCCGATCGGCGCCCGCAGGTCCGCCGTGGTGAGTCGGTGGACGCTCAGCGCGTGGATGATGCGCAGCGCCACCGGCTTGTAGGCCGGCCGCGTGTAGGCGCTCTGCACCTTGGCTTCCAGCACCTCGCTCTTGTCGATCACGTCGCGCACGTCGGCGATGCTGCGCACGGAGGGGTTGGCGCGTAGCACGTCCCAGTAGGAGTCGTAGGCGATCAGGCCGGGGGAGTCCCGCGGCGCCTCGCTGTCCAGCCGCGCCGCCATCTCGCGGCTCAGCGTCTTCAGCACCTCGCGCTTCTCCACAATGAAGATCTCGCCGAAGGTCTTGATATAGGCCGGGTGTACCGGGAACAGCTCGACGTAGGTCTCCAGGCGTGTCGCCAGGTCGGGGTAGAGGGGCGCGAACGGCTCCAGGTAGCCGCGCACCTGGGCGCGCTGCGCCTCGCTCTTGCGCAGCAGCCGCTGGGACACCACGTAGGTGACGTCCTCGCGGGAGATCAGCACCTGCTCGTAGCGGTCTTTGACGCGGCGCACGGCGTCCGCGGCGAACTGAAACGACGGCGAGTCGAACAGCGACTCCTGGATGCCGCCGATGAAGCGCAGCCGGCTGATCTCGCAGACCTCGCCGAGCTCGCGCAGGAAGCCAAGATCCAGGATGAGCGCCTGGGAGTCGCGTGTGCGCAGGTAGTCGAGCAGCTCGTCCACCGCCAGCAGCAGTCCCTGCTCCGCGAAGCGCTCCTGGAAGGCCGCCATCATCGCCAGCAGCGGCTCCTTGGTGTTGGACACCTCGGTCATCGCCGGGAAGTGGTAGGCGATGCCCCAGGCCTCCAGCGCCTGCTCCAGCTTGCTGGTGACGATGTCGCGCAGGCGCATCTCGGTGGCGCCGATCTCCAGGCGGATCACCTGGAATCTGCCGGCGATCTCCGCCGCGGCCGCGCGCACGGCCTTGCTGCGCAGGCGCTGGGTCAGGTCGGCCCGCTCGGCCACCGCCGAGAGGAGGGCGAGCAGGTGACTCTTGCCGGTGCCGTAGTTGCCGACGATGAGGAGCCCCTTCTGGTCGGCCGCGCGCGCAAACTGGAGCTGGGGAATGACCAGCGTGGTCAGCACCTCCGCCATGTGCGGCGAGACGACGTAGGTGGCGACCAGCTGGGCGGCGGCGTCCGCCTCCTCGGCGCTGCGCAGTTGCACGACGGTGTCGATAGGCTCGAACTGGACGACGTCACGGTAACGCACGCGGCAATCCTCCTGGTGCGGGGGTGAGCGGAATGACGGCCGCGGCCGGCAGCGGCCAGGAACGGTACTCGGCGTGCCCCGGTCGCGCGTAGGTCAGCCGGCCGTCTTCCAGCGTCCCCTGCCACTCCGCCAGCACGACCCGTGTCCGCGCCAGCTGTTGCAGCGCTCGTAACGGATCGATCTGCAGCTCCGGCAGATGCAACAGCCCGAGCCGTCCCAGCGCGACCGCCGGCAGCGCGGCATCGACGAGCGTGGGCAGCGCCTCCCCCGCTCGCCAGGCCCGCCGGCCCACCGGCACGTCGAGCAAGCGCCGCGCCAGCTCCAGGCTGGCGTTGACGTAGGGCAGCCCCAACGCCGCGGCCAGCGCCGAAAAGGCATCGTCGTCGCCCGGCGCGACCAGCGCCAGCACCAGACCAGCCCCTGCCGCACGGCAGCCGGCAACGGCCGCGGCGATCTCCTCCGCCACCAGGACTGTGCTCACCGCTGCCGCTCACTTCCGGCGGCGTGCCCATCGAACGCCACAGCGTATGATAGCTCGTCATACGCCGGTCACCAACATCGTGGCTGAATGGGCTAACGGTTGCGCCTAGATATCGTCCGTCTGCCGCCAACGGACGCTATGATGAAGATGTCGACCAATCGCGAGGAAAGCAGTTTCGGCCTTGCCTACATCAGGAGAGGAAGGACAGATGACGGCAAAGGAGGCGCTCTATCGCCTGATCGATGAG
>CALBSQ010000122.1 GCA_937967325.1 uncultured Chloroflexota bacterium | reverse complement strand
TCTGCCGGCTACCGGCCGCTTTCCGCAGAAGCTCAGCCTGCGCCTGAGTCGTGACACGCGTAACAGGAAATGGCTCGACCATCGGCCCGACCATGCCCAGTCGATGGATCATGAGTGGTTCGGTGGTCATCAGCCGGTACCCCAACGACCGGAACTCTGCCCGGATACCAGCGCGCGGCTCATGGGCGCTCCGGACGGCGCAGAGGCGGAAACGACCGCGCGCGTGCTGTCGCGCGATCGCATCCAGCGCAGCGGCTGGGACTCCATGGGCAACCTATTCCTCAGCACGGTAGCTGCCACGTGCCCGGGTCGCGTCGCGAAGCACCCAGACTCCCGGTGCGATACGTTCGGCGAGGTAGGGATGCGTAAAGCTGCGTGTGAAAGCAAAGCCCCTGGCAAAGACCTCGATCGTCGACTCAATAATCATTGTGCGCCAGCCATACCTACCCGTTGCATCCGATCCTACGCATCGAAATCGCGAGGAGATGGTACATCGCTATCCGGCAGCGTAGCTCGATGGACCTGGGATACTGCAGGCGTTCGCCTCGACGATGGGCTTGGCGAGGCGTCCAAGGCCGGGGAGGTCGGCCAGGTTATCGATCGCGGCGACGATGCGCGCGGTAATCATCTCGGCGGCACTCGGACTGTGCCGTCCGACGCAGTCGCCGATGTCCTCGAGATCGGCTAGCGCGGGCTGAAGCCAATGCAGGCGCATCAATCGGCAGCACGTCCGTTCTGCTCGCGGCGACGAATATTGAATTTGGCGTACGCGCGCTCCACGTCCGCGTCGCTGGCGAAGTTGCCGGCGTCAGCTTGCCTCACCCGGTCCTCGATGAGGGCGATTTGCCAGCGCTCGACCTCAATGAACCGGCGGAGGGCTTCCTCGATCAGGATGTTCTTGTTCCGTCCGGTGGACTTCGCCAGCGCGTCCAGGTCGCCTCTCAGCGCATTGGGGATGCGCGCTGTGATGGTCGCAGTCGTCCGTTCCGCCGTGGTCCCCATCGGTCCTCCTCACATCGGTCGGTGTACCGGAGAGTAACCTCTGTACACCAGAATGGTTACCGACCGGACCAAAAGGGGCCGCTCCAGACCTGGGCGGGATTTCTCAGGTTGGCGTCGTGGGGGAAGTGATCGCCGCCAGCCTGGAAGAGCCCGCCTCTGAGATCCTCAGCGTCGCTTGGCTACACGAGCGACATTCGTCGCGGCGGCAGACGCCGCGCTCGTCAGCCAGAATATGGTCGCGGCGGCCCAGGTCATCAGGAGCGTCCAGGCGTTGGCGTGCCTAGCGCCAAGGAGGTCAATGGTCGCCGCGCTCGAGTAGGCGAGGGCGGTAACCACGGCCACGAGGCAGAGAGCCGCGCCCGTGCCCTACCAGATGGGATTGTGGTTCAGATAGGCGAGCGGGAAGAAATGCAGGCCCACCACGGCGAGGATCAGCGGCAGGATCCACACCGACTGGCCGGTCCTGTCAAGTATCTGGCTCGCGACCGCTATGAGGCCGCCCTCTGCCAGGATCACTGTCCAGAACAGCGCCCAGAAGCGTCCGCTGTGGTAGTAGCTTGGCACCGCAACCGGCCGCACCCGGACGTACAGCCTGGCCGCGACGGCGAGCAGCCCCACGGTCAGCAGGCCACTGATCACGGCAGGGACGATCACGCCCGCGCCGGAGTAGCTCGACAGCGCCCAGCCTGCCCAAATGGCCGCGGGCCAGGGTGCGAACCACGCCCCGAAGAGGGTTGCGTAGATAGGTCCCCACGCGCCATCTCGGATTTGCGGTCCGCCGGGATCGATGCTGCTGTTCTGCATGGCAAACAGTTTGCCCTGGCGGAAAGGACAAAGTCAATGTCTTTGGATTGAGCGAAGCCACGCCAAACAAGGTGCTGGAAGGATTCGGCTGGCAACCCGCCAGCCACCGCCGGCTACATAGTCGCCCAGCGGACATCGCGGCCGTCGGTATCGGGCCGCAGCCAGGCGAGCAGGCTTTCAGCCTCCTGCTCCACCTGCGCTCGCTCGCGCTCGGTGAGCGGCCCCAGCGGGCTGAGCGTCATCACCGCGCGGCCGCGCAGCGGCGCCTCCCAGGTCCCCGCCACCATGCCTTCCACCAAGAAGGTGGGCAGCACGTCGCCGTTCTTGCGGATCACGATCCGCCGGAGCGCCTCCGGCAGGACCCGCGCGCGCCGCTCGTAGGCAAGCAGCAGGTTGTCCCACTTCGGCAGGAATCGCACCGGCGCCGGGATGTCCGATTCGGTGCGTGGGGCGTCGGCAAGGTCGAGGAGTATCCGCCCGTCATCGGCGTTGAGGGTGACCAGGTCGAGCGTCTCCAGCGCCGCGGCGAAGGCGGCCACCGGCTGGCCGCTCCACTGGGCCAGGTCGGCGCGCGAGGCGGGGCCGAAGGCGGCGAGATAGGCGACCACGACCTCGCGATACGCCGCCGCGGCCTCCGCCGTCACCGGCGGCGCCATGCGATAGCGGCTACCGCCGAAACGGCCGAAATGGGCGTCTTCGGGAGCGATGATGAGGTCGCTGGCGAGGGCGACTGTGCCCCAGGCCACGTAGTCGTTCAGCTCGGCCGGGATCATCTGCCGCGCCAGTTGCATGGCCTCCTGACGGGTCCGCGGCCGCTCGCGCACGGCAGCATGGATCGCGGCGCGGACGGCATCGACATCCACATCCAGCTCGCGCAGCAGCCGCGCGGTGTTCGCGTAGACCTGCCAGAGGCTAGGCGCAGTGACGCGGTAGCGGTCGAAGTGGTGCGCGGCGACGAGGTGGAGCGTCCCGCGCATCAGCGTGGCCTTATACACCTGATCGGCCAGCAGCGCCGCCTCCAGCTCCTCGCGGCGGAAGTCGCGCAGGCGCGACCAAAGTCCGATGTACGGCGACGGCGAGTACTGCGCCTGCATCCCAGCGAGCCGGGCAATCGCCGTTACGGCGTCGAGCTCGCTGCGCTCGAGCAAGAGCTGCCGGCCCAGCGTCCAGCGATTGAGCTGCCGGAGTGATACCTCGCTCACCATGTAGTCCCGCCCATCTCGCTCCGCGTCCCGATCCGCTTCACGGCATCGTGTCGCCGCGGTGGGTCCGGAGTTCGGCCGTCCCGTCACCGCGGTCGTATCTTACAGCAATGGGTCATTTGTTCGCAAGCCGTGGGCCGTCCACGGATGCGCCACAGGCTATTGCAGCAAGTTATCGCCGAGGGTGGAGCGCCACGGAGCGCGGGCGTCCCGCCCGCCCAATGGCTACCGGTGAGGCAGCGCCTAGTGAGCGTGTGGGGCGCCTACCCCGGCGGCGGGACCGGGGCGGGCGGGACGCCCGCGCTCCGTGGCGCTCCGCCAGGTCGACGCAATACTCTGTAGCACTTCCGCCGTCCGCGCCTCCCGCTATGCCCGGCCAATGCGCTGCTCAGGTGTCCAGCTCGATGTCGTGCAGCAGCATCACCGTGTACCAATCGTGGTTCTCCTCCAGCATGAGGCGGGCCGCGTCTTGCGCTACGCGACGAACGCCGGGCAGGTCGCGCGCGGCTTCCAACCTCCGCTGGATTGCCCCGAGGTACGATATGGTCCGGCCGCTGCGCTCCGCGTTCCGGAGGAATTCTTGCTGCACACCGACGCCGCGCAAGGCGCCGGCGAGCGCCGGTAGGGCGATCGTCACCAGGATCAGCACGGACCCCCAGGAGGTACTCGCTGACGATGCAGCGACTCGGGTGTCGAGCCAGCCGAAGGCGTGCAGCAGAGCGGCGATCAGAGTCACCGCGAACGCGGCCGCGCTGGCGTAGATGAGCCGGCGATGGCGCCGTGCGTGTCGCCGGCTGGCCTTTTGATGGTAGCGACGTTGCTCCTGGAGCCACGCCGCCGACAAAAACCGCTTCAGCCCGGCGACCTCTCCCGGTAGGACGACTGGAGCCGGACGTGTGCTCCACACCTCGACTACTGCGCGCTGAATCCACTGCTCGGACGGGTGGCTCAGCGTGACACGCTCGGTCTCGGTTTCGTGTGCCGCCTCCGCGCCTGCCAGCGCCAGGAATAGACAGGAGCGAAGGCGCTCCGCCACGGCGCGATAGGCGATCCAGCGCTCTTGCGCGCGGGAGCGCCGCCCAACGACGAGCAGCGCAAGAATGACGCCCAGAAAGACAACTTCGAGCCAGGCGAGCGGCCAGAATGTCGGGAAGAGGGTGCTCTGGAGGGCGCCGGCCGCGACCGCGGCGGCGGCAAGCAAGTATTGGGCGGCGCCGAGCTGCGAGAACCGCCGCTGACGCTGCCGGGCCAGCGTGGCCGCCCTCGCCAGGTAGGGCGCCATCCATGCCCAGAACGGCAGCGGCACGTCACGGCTGAGGCCTGCCTGGTCCGCCTTCTCCAGCAACAGTGCCGCCTGCTGGTCCGCGTGCCGTGCCAGCCGCGTATCGTCGACCGCACCGCGATTGTAGACGTCGAGATCCCGGCACAGCATCGAGAGCTGCGCCCCGCGCTCTTCCTGGACAGCGAACGGGGACTCAGGGGAAATCCAGAATAGCGGCAGTCCTCGCTCCCGTGCCCGCGCCACGACATCCGCGGTCCCGCCCTGGCCGCGCGCCGGATGGCCATCCCAAAGGGCGATCAGCACGTCGCACCAGTCCACCACGTAGTGGCCGGCCTGGTCGTAGGCTTCCTCTCTGGTTCCGGCCGGTGGCAGCGCAACGACCTGGCCCGCCTGGGCCAGGAGGGCGTCGAACTGACGACGGGATTCCTCGCTGCTGAAGTCCACACGATAGTCAGATTGTGGTAAGGGCAAGGGAACTTCCAGCGTTCCGCCTGGCGTCTGGAGCACCTGATGAGCGATCAGCCGGTCCGCGCCCTCCGCCAGCGGCGAGACAGCCGCCAACTGGACCGATGTCGCTGGGGAGGCGCGTGTCAACTGCTGGATGCGCTGGAGTGTCCAGCTCACCCGCGCCGTGAGCGCGGGATCATCCGGCAATTGCCGGTGCCCCGTCACGCCAACGCGCACGCGCAAGGGAATGGCGCCGACACGCCGCACGGCCGGCTTGGCGTCCCCCATCACGCCGGTCACATGGTCACTGCGTCGCGCCTGGCCCGGCGAGGTCGGCGGCGCGTCGCTTGAGGAGCTCGACGATGGCCGGCAGTGCGCTCGTGCTCCGGCCCTCAGCCTCGAGCCAGTGGCGGATCAGCTCCAGGTTGTTGGCCGTCGTCTCCAGCATCCAGGACTCGTTGGCCAGGATGCCGACCTCGCCGGCCGCCCGCTGCGCCGTTGGCCAATCTTCGCCGATCGCCGCTAGCTCGCAGACCGCCGCCACGTCCCAATACTCGCACGACGCCAGCCCGCCCCGGCGCGCCACGGCGAAAGCGACCACGGGGCGCAACTCCTGGACGCGGGCACGGGCCTCCACGCCTTCCTGCTGCAGGGAGAGGGTGATCGCGTTGAGGCCCGGGTAGTAATCCCGGGGGTCGGCCTGGAAGCCCGCCGCGTAGGACGTGATCGCTTGCTCCAGGGCGGCCGCCGCCTCCAGCGTCCTGCCGGCCTTCGCCAATTCCGCGTACAGGTCCTTATACACGCGCCCGAGCACGCCCATGGTCTCCGCGGAAGGCGGACGCTCACGAAGCAGCTTCCGCAGCAGGGTGATTGCCCGCTCGCGGTCGCCAGGCTGGTTCCGGCGGTTGAGGGAGAGCGCGAGCTGCTCTTGCACGCTCACTATCGCCGCGACGGGGGCCGGGAAAGCGTCGACCAGCCGGATCAGGTCGTCCCAGGCGCTGATGGCTCGGTAGCCCCGCATCTGGTCGAGCAGGAGCTGCGGAGGGCAACTCGGATACGGCCGGAGCTCCTGCTCGATCGCGCGCAACTGCTCCAGCGCCACGCCGTGACGCTGCTGCGCCGCCACGCTGATCCGTTCCTGCAGGCCGGCCACCCCCCGCAGACGATCGCGGAACGAGTCCGCCGTCTCCCGCGAGAGGGTAGGCGGCTGGAGTCCCGGCAGCAAGAGGAAGAGCGGGCTGTCGGTGTGGGCGAGGTCGGACTTGGCTTGCTCGATCCGCTGCTGCAGCAGCGTCGTCAGCGGAGCAACGCGATCGTCGACGAGCCGCCCCTCCTTCAGCTCGTAGCGCACGGCTCGCACCGGACTGACGTCGAAGGGCAGACGGCCAATGCTGGCATACATCAGGATGGTGGCGTGCGGCCTCGCCGCGTGCCGGATACCCAGCTCGTAGAAGACGTTCGGGTTGGCGAGGGTCAGGTCGGCGAGGACGATCTCCGCCAGGAGCAATCGCTCGTACATGGCCCCGTGGATGAAACCTCCATAGGTTTCCTCATCGGCCCGGATGACGTCGACGTCGGCGGCCTTCGCCGCCGTCTTGATGACCCGCTCGTAGAGATCGTCGAAGTCGATCTCGAACGTTCCGGAAGGGTCGGGCTTGCGCCCGAAGGGCATCGCGACGAACAGCAGGGGCCTCACGTGCCTGACCTACCTTTCTTGGCCGGCAGAGTAGCGCCTTCGAGTATACTCGTGCCGGCATCGCTCGTGCTCATGGAGCCGTGGACGGCCTTTGCGGATGCGAAGCCGGAGACCGCGATGGACAGCAGCCCGCCTTCGCGCTTCGATGTGTTCCTCTCGCACAACAGCCGCGACAAGCCGGTGGTAGAGCAGATCGCCGTGCGCCTGCAGCAGGCGGGGCTCCGCCCCTGGCTGGACAAGTGGGCGCTCGCCCCCGGCGGTCGCTGGCAGGACGAGCTCGCGGCCGGGCTGCGCGCCTGCGCCGCCTGCGCGGTCTGCATCGGAGCCCACGGCGTGGGCGATTGGGTCCGCGAGGAGGTGGGGGTGGCGCTGGATCGCGCGGCGAAGGATCCTGCCTTCCGCCTTTTCCTCGTGCTCCTCCCTGGGCTGGCGGCGCTGCCCGACCACTCGGACGTGCCGGCCTTCTTGTTCACGCGGACGTGGGTGGATCTCCGCGACGGCCTTGACGCGGAAGGAGCGTTCGACCGCCTCGTCGCTGCCATCAGCGGAAGGCCCAGCGGCGCGCCGGCGAGGGCGGACGGCACGACTGTGGCGGCCCCGCCATCTGTCGCCCTCAGGACCGGCGGCCAGCACCAGATCACCCTGCCGGTCCCTCCGACGCCCCTGGTGGGCCGGGGACGGGAGATCGCGGCGGCGAGATCGCGCCTGCTGGACGACGGCGCACGGCTGCTCACCCTGACGGGGCCCGGCGGCGTGGGCAAGACGCGCCTGGCGCTGGCGGTCGCGGCGGAGGTCGCGGCAGCGTTCCCCGATGGGACGGCGTTCGTGTCGCTGGCCGCCGCGCGAGACACCCAACAGGTCGCCGCCGCCATCGCCGCCGCGCTGGGCGTCCGCGAGGCCGGCGGGACCAGCCTGACCGATGCCCTCAAGGCCTACCTTGGCGAGAAGCGCCTGCTGCTGGTCCTCGACAACTTCGAGCAGGCGCTGGAGGCGGCGCCGCTGGTGGCCGATCTGCTGGCGGCCTGCCCCGAGCTCCGCGTGCTGGTGACGAGCCGATCGCTGCTGCGCCTCTCGGGCGAGCAGCGCCTGCCGGCGCCGCCGCTGCCCCTGCCCGACCCGGAGCGCCTCCCCGCGGTCGCGCAGCTCGAGCAGTACGACGCCGTGGCCTTGTTCGTCCAGCGCGCCCGGGCAGTCCAGCCGGACTTCGCCCTGACCGACGCCAATGCCCGCGCCGTGGCGGAGATCTGCGCGCGGCTGGACGGACTGCCGCTGGCGATCGAGCTGGCGGCGGCGCGGGTGCGACTCTTACCTCCGCCGGCCCTGCTGCAGCGATTGTCGAGCGGCCTGGCGGTGCTGACGGGCGGGGCGCGCGACCTGCCCGAGCGGCAGCGGACGCTACGCGGGGCCATCGCCTGGAGCTACGACCTGCTCACCCCGGCCGAGCAGACCCTCTTCGCCCGGCTGGGCGTCTTCGTGGGCGGCTGCGCGCTGGAGGCGGCCGAGGCGGTGTGCAACGCGCGGAGCGATCTGGAGATCGACCTCTTGGAGGGAGCCGAGTCCCTGGTCGACAAGAGCCTGGTACGGCAGGAAGAGACCGTGGAGGGCGAAGCGCGCCTCGTGATGCTGGAGACGCTGCGGGAGTTCGCCCTCGAGCAGTTGGGGGAGCGTGGCGAGGCGGACGAGCTGCGCCGCGCGCATGCTGGCTACTACCGGTCCCTGGCGGAGGAGGCGGAGCCCGAGCTACGCGGGCCGGATCAGCGGGGGTGGCTCCAGAGGCTGGAGCGCGAGCACGACAACCTGCGGGCGGCGCTGCGCTGGATGCAGGAAACGGGCGCGACGGAGGATGGGCTGCGGCTGGCCGGGGCGCTGGGCGCCTTCTGGGCTTCCCATGGCCACTTCAGCGAAGGGCGGAGCTGGCTGGAGGGGTTCCTGGACCGAGGAGGCAAAGCGCCGGTCCTGACGCGGGCCAAAGCACTCAACGCTGCCGGCAGGCTGGCCTGGTATCAGGGTGATCACGTGGACGCGCAGGCAAGTCTGGAACAGACGCTGGCACTACGCCCGGCGCTCAGCGACAAGCCCGTAATCGCCTTCGCACTAGACTGGCTCGGCCTGGTCGCGGACGGTCAGGGGGACTACCGGGGGGCCGTGCCGCGCTACGAGGAGGCGCTGAAGCTGCAGCGCGAGGCCGGGGACGAGGCGGGGATTGCCAGCTCCCTGAACAACCTGGGGATCGCCGTCTACGACCAGGGCGATTACGAGCGAGCGGCGGCCCTATTCCAGCAGGCTGCCGACCTGCGCAAGAAGCTCGGTGATCAGCAGGGCATTGCCCTCTCCCTGCTCAACCTGGGAATGGTCGCCTACGAGCAAGGCGCCTGGGATCGCGCTGTGGCGCTGTACGAGGAAGCGCTGGCCGTGCAGCGGCAGCTAGGGAACACGCAGCGCGTCGCGATCTTGCAGGGCAACCTCGGCTTGGTAGCGCAGGCTCAAGGTGATTATGGGCGGGCAACGGATTTGTACGCAGAGGCGCTGGCCACCTGCCGCGCCTTGGGCGACCGGAGCGGCGCCGCCCGCTGCCTGCACAACATGGCGGAGGTGAAGGCGCTGCGAGGCGAGCACGGAAGCGCCCTCGCACTCTACCGGCAGGCGCTCGCGCTACGTCAGAAACTCAGCGACAAGCGGGGCGCCGCCATCGACCTGGTCGGACTTGCGGAAGTCATGCTTCCCTTGGGGCGGCCAGAGCTCGCCACACGCCTCCTGGCCGCGGCGGCGGCGCTCTGCGAGGCCAGCGGGGCTTCCTTGCCATCGTCCTCGCGCGCCACCGCCGATCGCACCCGCGCCGCGGCGCAGTCGGCGCTGGGGGAGCAGGCGTTTGCCGCCGCCTGGGCCGAGGGGAAGGCAATGTCGATGGAGGCAGCCATCGCCACGGCGCTGGACCAGCACCTACCGGTGTGACCTTCTCCGGCGAGCTCCCAGCCCCTCGGTCTCAGCAGCCCAGTCCTTTGGCTACGCTGGCTAATGCCGGGGAGGCCGGGGCCTCGGCAATCCCCGCTGGGCCCACTGGCTTGGGGTAATGAAAGGGCGCTATTCGGCAGCACAGTCCGACCTCGGCTTCGCTCAGCCCGGACCTGGTCCAGCCTCTCCGGTGACAACTTCTACGCTGAGGGTGAACTGCACGGTCTTGCCGGCATCGCAGTTGAATACTTGCAACAGCATCGGCCCGAGCAGTGGGGCGCCATTCGCGTCCGTGGCGTTGACGGTCACCCATCCCAGAGCGTTGATCGTCTCCGGCAATAGCGGGTTTCCGCGCATGTAACTGGGGAGCGGACTCTCCTTATAATAGACATCAAGACCTACCTGTCCACTCTCCACCAGCTGGGGCGCGTCGGTTGTGAGCATGAACGCCCGCCCGCCGTTGTTACTGCTTGAGATCGGCGGTAGAGCGCTGGTCTGGTAATAGAAATACGCCCCATCGCTCTTGCCCAGGAGGCTCCCCTGTACGGCCCCGGAATTGAGCGGATAAGGATAATCCGGACTTGCGCCCGTCTCGGTCTCGCGCTTGGGACCAGTTCGGTTGATCACGGCTGCTATCGCGGCGTCACGGCAGGCGCCGGAGGACGCCGTGGTCGCAGCGGCAGACGGAACGGGCAGACCTTGCGGCGTCAGGGTGAACGCGATGTTGTTGGCGGGGTCGTAGTCGAACACCTGCGCCAGGACCGGACCGGGTGTCGTCGAGGAGAAGAGCGCCAGGTCGGTGAAGGGGCCGTCGCGGCCCGCCGTTGCTGTGGTGTGGCCCTGATAGACATTGAGTCCAGCCGCCCCGCTATTCAGCGGCGTGGCATTGTTCGTAGTCAGCGTCAAGGAGACAGTTGAACCGTCCCCGGGGTAGCTGAACTGAAAGAAGGCATAGGCGCCGCCGCTGTTGCCAATCAGGCTCCCATCAACTGGACCGACCAGAGGCAGCGGATTCGTAGGACTGCCGGTGGCCGGCGCTGCCGACACGGTCCCTGTCAACGTGAGGAGCGCGGCCATCGTCACGGTGCAGGCATACCTGATAAGGGACCTGTACATTCGCGATCCTCCTTTCGCTGTCGCGGCCCGATCTTGGCCTTCCACGGGAAGGCGAGCGGAGATGTGGCCGCAGACTGGCGTCCAGAGTATATGATCCATCCACGCAGCGTGCTCGCCGCGTGGAGGAGGAGATGGCGATGCCTGACGGAGCCAGTACCCAAGGACCAAGCGAGGGAAACCGTGCCAACCCAGCCAGGACCAACGTGGTGTTCATCCTTACCGACGATCAAGGCCCCTGGGCTGCCGGCTGCTACGGCAATCACGAGATCCGCACACCCAACATCGACCGGCTGGCCGCCTCCGGCGCGCGCTTCACCAACTTCTTCGTCGCCACCCCCGTCTGCTCGCCCAGCCGCGCCACGCTGCTGACCGGGCGCATCCCCTCCCAGCACGGCGTCCACGACTGGCTCTCCGGCGGCAACATCGGCGCCGACGCTATCCGCTACCTGGAGCACGAGCTGACCTACACCGACCTCCTGGCCCGCCAGGGCTGGACCTGTGGCCTCAGCGGCAAGTGGCACCTGGGCGACAGTCAGATCCCCCAGCACGGCTTCAGTAACTGGTTCGTCCACCAGGTCGGCGGCGGGCCCTACAACAACGCCCCCATGGTCCGCAACGGCCAGCTCGTTAACGAGCCCGGCTACGTCACCGACGTGATCACCGACGAAGCGCTGCGGCTGCTCGACCGCTACGCGGACGGCAACATCCCCTTCTATTTGAGCGTCCACTACACCGCGCCGCACTCCCCCTGGACCGGCCACCCCCAGGAGATCGTCGACTCCTACGACGACTGCCCGTTCAACTCCTGCCCTCAGGAGCCGCGCCATCCCTGGGCCGGATCGCTCACCACGAACTGTCTGGGCAACCGCGAGATGCTCAAGGGCTACTTCGCCGCCGTCACCGCCATGGATCTGAACGTCGGCCGCATCCTGGACCGGCTGGAGGAGCGCGGCTTGCGTGAAAACACCTTGGTTATCTTCCTCAGCGACAACGGCTTCTCCTGCGGCCAGCACGGCTTCTGGGGTAAGGGCAACGGCACCACGCCACGCAACATGTACGAGCACTCCATCAAGGTGCCGGCCATCTTCAGCCACCCCGGCGCCATCCCCGCCGGCCGCGTGGAGGAGGCCATGGTCTCCGCCTACGATTTCATGCCCACGCTGCTCAGCTACCTCGACCTGCCCATCCCCGCCGATCACAACCTGCCGGGGCAGTCGTTCCTTCCGCTGCTGCGCGGCGAGACGATGCCCGAGCGCGAGCACGTCGTCGTGTTCGACGAGTACGGTCCCGTGCGCATGGTCCGCACGCGCGAGTGGAAGTGCGTTTACCGTCACGCCTATGGCCCGCACGAGCTGTTCAACCTCATCGAGGACCCCGACGAGCGGCGCAACCTGGCCGGCGATCCCGGTCAAGCCGGCCGCGTCAAGGAGCTCAAGGCGCGGCTGGAAGAGTGGTTCGCACGCTACGTCGACCCACGCCGCGACGGCCTGGTACAGGACGGCACCGCCATGGGGCAGACCAGGCGCTTCGGCTGACCCGGCTGATGCGCTGGCTCGATCAACCAGCGCTGACCGGGCATACTGCGCGCGCTGGCTGAGCCTCCGCGCCGGCCATCTCCGCGGCACACCCAGGCGCTCCCGGCCGCGTCTGTCTGCTCAGAGACAGCCCGCCGGCCCGGGAGCGTCGATCGGAGAAGTCGCGAGGGGGCTACGTTCCGGCTCGTCCAGCGCGTACGCCACCGCCTGCTCCAGCGACAACGCCCGGCCGGCGGCGTAGGCGGCGGCGTAGGCCGGCTCGCCGAGCCGCTGCCGCGTCGCCGCCAGCGTCCGCTCGCGCTCACCCCGGCCGATCGGTTCGATCAGCACGCCGCCCAGCCGCTCCAGCGCGGCATCCGCGCCGCCGAGCAGTCGCGCTGCCCGCTCCCACTGGCCCCGTGCTCGTGCCAGCGCGCCAAAAGCGTGCAGTTGCTCCACCACCGCATAGTCTAGGCGCAGGCTCCAGACCTCCACCAGGTTCTCGCGGAAGCGGGCCCCAGCCTCCTCGAACCGTCCGGCGTCCAGCGCCAGGTAGCCCAGCGAGCGCCGCGGATACTGCCGGTTGGCGACTCCTTCGAAGACCGCCAGTTCCTGCTGGAAGCGAGCGGCGGCCCCAGCCAGATCGCCGCGCCACCAGGACAGCATCCCGAGGTAGCCGAGCGCCAGCCATGCGGCCAGCCCCCTCCCCCCAGCCCGTGCCAGCGCCTGCTCGAGTGCCTCCTGCGACGTGGCCGGGTCGCCAGCTTGCAGGATCGGATCACCCAAGCAGACGAGGAAGAGCGCCACGGCCAGCTGGTCCGCGTTGGCCTCGGACATCGCCAGCCCTGCGCTGAAGTGGGCCCGCGCCGCTTCCAGATCACCGAGCCACCTGGCCAGCACGCCGGCAAAGAACAACGCCCGGAGGCGGAGCCAGGCCGGCGCCGCGGCGCCCGCTTGGTCCAGGAAGCGGCGCAGCCAGCCCAGCCCCTCCGCCCGCGGCCCCGCCTGCCACCAGAGGAACGTGGAGCGGGTGGCCAGCCGCAGCCCGCGCTCGGCGTCGCCATGCTCGGCACACCACGTCAGTGCCAGCCGCAGGTTCTCGCGTTCCTGCTCCAGTTGGGAGAGGGGCAAGGCGCTCCAGACCAGGCCCGGTCCCCACGGCTCAGGGCCGAGCTCGCCATCGAGCCGGCGCAGCAGGGCCTCCACCTGCGCCGCCCGCGTCGCCCCGGCTTCCCCCGCCAGCGCCAGTTGCTCCACCGCGAACTCCCGCACCGTCTCCAGCATGGTAAAGCGCGGCTCGCCCTCGGCCTCCTGCGTGCGGAGCAGACCGTGCCGCGCCAGCGTGTCCAGTCCCTCCAGCAGGTCCAGGCCGAGCGGCCCAGCCGCCGTGGCGACCGCGTCGGCAAGGTCGAGCGGGCAGCCCCCGACGAACACGCCCAGCCGGCGAAAGAGCGCCTGCTCCGCGGGAGCGAGCAGCTCGTAGCTCCAGGCCAGCGTGGCGCGGAGGGTGCGCTGACGTGGGGGCAGGTCGACCGCCCCACCCGTGAGCAGGCTCAGCCGGTGGCCCAGCCGCGCCAGCAGCGCCGCCGGCGGCAGGAGGCGCGCCCGCGCCGCCGCCAGCTCGATCGCCAGCGGCAGCCCATCGAGCTGCCGGCAGATGGCGGCGACGGCGGCGGCGTTGTCGGCGCCGAGCGCGAACTTCGGCTGCACGGCTTGGGCCCGTAACACGAAGAGCGCCACGGCCTCGACCTGCGCAAGCTCCCCCAGCGACAAGCGGCACTCCGCCTCGGGCAGGCGGAGCGGCGGCACGGCGAACTCCTGCTCTGCCTCCAGCCGCAGCGGCGCCCGACTCGTGGCCAGCAGTACCAGCCGGGGGCAGGCGGCGAGCAGCTCGCCGAGCACCGGCGCTGCCGCGGCCACCTGCTCGCAGTTGTCCAGCAGCAGCAGGAGCCGGCATGGCCGCAGCAGCTCGGCCAGCACCTCGCCCAGGTCCTTCGGTCCCGGCTGGACGCCGAAGGCCCGTGCTACTGTCGGCAGCACCAGGGCCGGGTCCTGCAACTCGGCCAGCGAGACGAAGACCACGCCACCGGGATACGCCCGGGCCACGGACTCCGCTAGCCGCAGGGCCAGCCGCGTCTTGCCGACCCCGCCCGGACCCGTGAGGGTCAACAGCCGGGTGCTGGACAGCAGGGAGCGCAGCCGGTCCAGCTCGTCCTGCCGACCGATGAACCGGGTCAATGGCGCCGGGAGTGGCGGCGACGTGGCTCGCGGCCAGGAGGCCGCGGACGATCGCGGCGCGCGCCGGCGCACCACGGCGCCGGCCAGCCGGGCGCGGTCGGCCTCATTCAGGTGGAGCGCTCGGCTGAGCAGGTCCACGCTGTCCTGATGGGGCGCCAGTCGCGTCCCCCGCTCCAGGGCGCTGATCGCTTCCACGCTGAGCCGGGCCCGTTCCGCGAGCGCTTCCTGAGACAGCCCAGCCGCCAGGCGAAAGTGCCTCAAGAGCGTGCCGAAGGTCACGGGGGTAGTCTCGGCCACGGCCCCTCCTATCGCGAGCGCCCCGCCGCGCGGCCGTATGGCCGGCGGTCGCGGCCGGGCCGCGCAGCCCGGACAGGCCGGACTGCCCGCCTGCCACGGACAACTGGGGCTTGCGAGGATTGTGCGGCATAAGTGTACGTGCTGTCCGTGGTCCTCGCTCCTCGCTGGACGCACACTGCCGTTCAGTGCAGGCGCCGCCGCGCTGCTGTCGCCGCGATGGGCGACGCGAGAGGAGGAGCGATGCATCGCCGGACGATTCACGATGCCTTCGCGCCGCCGAGCCTCGGGGGCGCGGCGGCGCTGCTCCTCTGGCGAGCGCGGCGTTCGCGTGCCGTGCGCTGGACGATGCTTGGCGCGCTGCTCGCCCTCCTCCTGGCCGGGGGAGGCCTCGCCCTCCAGCCCCCGCAGGACGGCGAGCCGATCGCGCTGCCGAGCGCGCCGCTGGCCGTCGCGGCGGACGGCCGCGCCGGTCGCCTCTACGTCGCCACGGCGGACAACAGCGTCTACGTGCTGGATACGGCCAGCAAGCGTCTGATCGGCGCGGAGAAGGTCGCTGGCTTGCCGGTGGCCGTCGCCGCGGACCCTGCCGCCGGCCGCGTCTGCGTCGCCACCCTCAACGGCTTGGTGGTGCTGGACGCGGCGGGCGCGGCAGCACCGAGGACCGTCGGGCTCGGGGACCCACCGACGGCCCTGGCGGTGGACCCGGCGTTAGATCGGGTTTACGTTACGACGGTCGCCTTTGAGCACGGCCTCGGCAGCGGCCGGCTGGTCGTGCTGGACGCGACGCGAGATACCGTCATGGCGAGTGTCCCTGTCGGCGTGCAGCTGCTGGGGCTGGCGGTCGATCTCCGCAGCCATCGCCTCTACGTGGCCGACGCCGGCGGCGGGAGCGTCACCGTCCTCGAGGGCGAGCCCCTCGCCGTGCGGGCCACCATCGCGGTGGGTGGCACGCCCTACCGCGTGGATGTGGACGCCCGGGCCGGCCGAGCCTACGTGACCGACCTGGAGGCGCCCCTCCTCCGGGTGCTCGCCACGAGGCGCGACGTCGTCCAGCAAACCGTCCCCGTGGGCCGGCGCCCGGCCGGCGTCGCCGTCGACCCGGCCACCGGGCGAGTGTTCGTGGCCAACCGCGGCGACGGGACGATCACGGTCCTGGGCGGCCCGGATGCGACGCCGCTCGCCACCCTGCCCGCCGGCGCCCAGCCCGCCAGTCTGGCCGTGGATGCCGCGGGCAACCGCGTCTACGTGACCGATCTGGAGGACGGCACCCTCCGGCTGCTCCAGGACGGCCGCTTCGGGCGCCCCAAGGCCCATGTGATCGCCCGCACCGACGGGGCCGCGGCACCCGCGCCGCAGGAACCCTCCACCTGCGACTGCTAGGACATTGGGGCCGGCAGAGCGAGCGCCCGGGCATGTTCTCTGGCCTTCGCTCCTGTAAATTGCAGGTCGGAATTCCGCGGAATTCAAGGCAGGAAATCGGCACGGACTAGAGTGCCTCCATACGGCCAGCAGGCGGTGTGGAGGGATAGGGAGCGTGCTGAGATATATGGACCGATCGACGATTCACTACCTACGACAGAAGGGCTGGACGAAGACGCAGATCGCGGCGTTCGTCGGCCACCATCGGGACACCATCGCCCAGGTGCTCAAGGAACCGGTGGACCAGCAGCCGATCGTGCGACCGCGGGAGCCGCTGGCGGCGGCGTTCGCCGAGCAGATCGAACGCTGGCTGGAGGAGGGGCTGAGCGTGCGGCGCATGGTCGAGCTGGCGCGCGCCGATGCCGCGCGGCCGTTTACCGGCAGCGATGTGGCCTTCTACAATTATGTGCGTCCCTTGCGCCAGGCGCCTCGGGCCCTGCCGGCCCAGGCGGTGGTGCGCTTCGAGGGCTTGCCGGGCGAGCTGGTCCAGATCGACTGGGGCGAGCACCGGCAGATGCCGTTTACCAAGGTCGGCCTCGCCGGCCAGACGCGCTACTTCTTCGCGGCCCGCCTCAAGTACAGCCGCTGGATGTGGGCGCGCTTCACCCAGGATATGCAGAGCGAGACGCTCCTGCGCTGCCTGATCGCCTGCCTCGTGGCCCTGGGCGGTGTGCCCTGGGTGGTGACGAGCGACAATCCCAAGACGATCACCGTGGGGCGGGATCGCCAGCAGCAGCCGATCTTGCCCCCCGCCTACCAGCAGGCGGCGGTGGAGTTTGGCTTCCATCCCTCCCTGTGTACCCCGGCCGCCGCGCAACAAAAAGGCGCGGTAGAAAATCTCGTGAAATTCGTCAAGGCCAACTTCCTGGCGGGGCGGGCCTTCTACGACGACGCCGACTTGGAGCGGGAGTGCGCGGCCTGGCTGCGGCGGGTGAACGAGGACCGCCCCTCGGACGCCACGGAGCAGGTCCCGGTGGCGCTGCTCGCCGAGGAACGGCCACATTGCAACCCCTTGCCGGCGACCGCCTGGGACTACGGGCTGGTGGACAGCGTGCTGGTGAGCCGGGAGAGCCTCGCGACCATCGCCACCAACCGCTACTCCGTCCCGGTGGCCTACGTCGGCCAGGCGCTCACGGCGCGGATTCATCCCGAGCGGATCGCGCTCTACCGGGGGACGGCCTTGGTGGCGAGCCATCCCCGTTGCCACGGTCGCCGCACGCGGATCGTGGTCCCGGAGCACTACGAGCCGGTCTTTGCCCAGAAGCCGCGGGCGCGCACGATGGTCTACCGCGACTGGCTGGTCGCCTTGGCACCGAGTGTGGCGACCTACGTCCAGCGGCTGTGCCAGCGCCGCTACCAGGAGATGGACCAGCAAATCGCCGGCCTCTACGGCCTGGCCAGGGGGGTGGGAACCGACCCGTTCTGCCGACTGGTGGAGCGCGCCCTGGAGCAGGATGCGGTGGGGGTGGAGCACCTGCGGGCGCGACCAGCGGCCGCCTCCCCGGCGGCGTCGGAAACGCCACGCCTGGCGCTCCGGCTCTTGGGGCCGACCCAGCAGGAGGTGGAGCGGGATTTGTCCAGTTACGAAGCCTACGTCGCCAACCGGGCGGGCGCGCTCGTCGCGGAAGGAGCCGGACGATGAGCACCACCGCCTTGCAACTGAAGCTGACCCAACTCAAGCTGGGGCGCATCCGTGAGGTGTGCGAATCAGTGGATCCAACAAGCCGAACACCACCAACTAGGCTACGGCGAGTTCCTGGAAGAGTTGCTCAATGAAGAGGTGCTGACCCGCCAGGAAAACCAGATCCGGCGGAAACTCCAGGCAGCCGGCTTTCCGTTCGCCGCCACCTTGGAGCAATTCGACTTCAGCTTGCGGCCGGAGCTCAAGCGGGCGGTGATGGTGCGCTTCTTCGACAGTTCCTTCATCGAGAAGGCGGGCGCCCTCATCTTGATCGGCCCGAGCGGCGTCGGGAAGACGCACTTGGTCGTGGCCCTGGGGACCAAGATGGTGCAGCTCGGCTACCGCGTGCGCTTCCTCACCGCCCAGCAGTTCGCCAATCAGGTCCTAGGGGCGACAACGCGCTCGGAGGTGGCGCGGGTGCTCCAGCCGCTGCTCGCCTGCGATCTCTTGATCTTGGATGAGTTCGGTTATCTCCCGGTCGATCCGCGCCTTGGGCCGGCGCTCTACGAACTGATCAGCGGGCGGTATGAAAAGCGCGCGACCGCCATCACCAGCAACAAAAGCCTCGCCACCTGGGGGGACGTCATCGGCGGGGACACGGCGTTGATGATGGCGATCCTCGATCGCCTCTTGCACCACGGTGAGGTCTTCTACCTGCGCGGCAGTTCCCACCGCCTGCGCGGCAAGGAGGCGGTATTGCCGCCGACCCCGTCGGCGCGCCAGGAACCGCCCCCCGCAGTCGCGACGGACGCTTTGAATGGCCCTGCCAATCAAACGCACGTGGGGGAGGGACGGTGATGGCACGCGGCGGGGCGCGCCCGGGTGCCGGGCGCAAAGCCAAAGATCAGCCAGGCGAACCGCTCTCCACCTACTCCTTCACCATCCGGCTCACCGATGTCGGCGTGCTCAACCGCGTCGGTCGCGGCAACCTGAGCCTCGGCCTGCGCCGGTTGATCGACTTGGCCTGCCAGCACCAACTCCCAGGCACGAAGCATCCCCACCGCATGGTGGACGAGAACGGTTCCCTCATCTTGCCAGCGAATCCGGCGCTGCGGAAAGGAGGCGACTGAACCCCAGGACACCACCCGCTGGTCAGACGGTCTGGCGAGCGGCGACATGCCGATTTCCTACCTTGAATTCCGCGGATTTGACAACTTGAATTTACACGCTCCCACAGCCATGCACTGCCCGCCACGTCTGGGCACAGGAAAGTGACGGTGCCGTTGGGCTGGTCAGCCATCGCCGCCCTCCTGCAGCGCCTCCGTAACCGCCTGCTCTAGAGAGAGCTCCCGACCTGCGGCGTAAGCGGCGCTGCAGGCCGGTTCGCCCAGGCGCTCCCGCGCCGCCGCCAGCGTCCGCTCCCGCTCCCGGCCGCCGATCGGCTCGATCAGGGGGCCGCCCCGACGCTCCAGGCCGGCATCGGCGGCGCCGAGCAGGCGCGCCGCCCGCTCCCACTGCGCCCGCTCCCGAGCCAGCGCGGCGAAGGCGCAGAGATTCTCCACCGTCGCCGCATCCCAGTGGCCGTGCCAGGTGTCGTCCAGACTCTCCCGGAAGCGCCGTGCCGCCGCCGGCAGCTCGCCCGCCGCGAGCGCCAGGTAGCCCAGGATACGGCCCGGCCACTGGCGGGTGTACGGGTCCGCCTGCGTGGACGCAAACGCCTCCTCATAGGCGGTGGCCGTCGCGGCGAGGTCGCCGCGCAGGTAGGCGATGGCCCCCAGGCGCATCACCGCGCGGACTTCGAGGTCAGACCACCCGCCCCGCTGGGCCAGCGCCAGCCCGCGCGCGGTCGCCGTCTGCGCCGCGTCCAGCTCGCCGGCATCCAGCGCCACCGCGCCGGATGTCCATAGCACCGACGCCAACGCCTCGTCGTCGTGCAGCGCCTGGGCCAGCGCCTGCGCCTCGGCCAGGGAGGCGGGGGCGGCGGCTTCCTCGCCCAACGAGTGCGCCAGAATGGCACAGGCCCGGAGCGCCAGGAGGCGGAGCGGCGCAGCCAGCCCAGGCCCTCCGCCAGCGGCCCCACGTTCCACCACAACTGGAAGCTCCGGGTGACCAGCCGTAATTCGCTCTCAGCGTCGCCTTGCTGGGCGTACCACTCAAGCGCCTGCCGCAGGTTCTCCCGCTCCCGCTCCCACCGCGACAGCGGCAGCGGGATGACGAGGAGGCGCTCCCTCCTCCTGAGCGGCGGGTCCACCTCCACCAGCCGCAGCAGGGAGTCGGCGTGCGCCTGCCGGGTGGCCGCCTCCTCCCCCGCCGCGCCGAGCCGCTCCAGCGCGAACTCCCGCACCGTCTCTAGCATCCAGCAACGCGGCTCGCCGTCCGCCTCCTCCTGACGGAGCAAGCTGTGGCGCACCAGCGCGTCCAGTCCTTCCAAGAGGTCGATCTCGCACGACCCGGCCCCCCTGGCGACCGCCTCCGCGAGGTCCAGCGCGCAGCCCCCGACGAACACGCCCAGCCGCCGGAAGAGCGCCCGCTCGTCCTGGCCGAGCAGGTCGTAGCTCCAGGCGAGCGTTGCCCGCAGCGTGCGCTGGCGCGCCGGCAGGTCGACCGCCCCGGCGGTGAGCAGCGCCAGCCGGTTGGTCATCCGCTCCAGCAGCGCCCCGGGCGGCAACAGCCGCACCCGCGCCGCGGCCAGCTCCAGCGCCAGCGGCAGCCCGTCTAGCGCGCGGCAGATGCCGGCCACGGCCGCGGCGTTGCCAACGGTGAGGGAGAACTCCGGCGCGACCGCCCGCGCCCGCTCCAGGAACAGCGCGACTGCCTCCACCTGTGCCAGCTCCTCCGGCGCCGCCGCCACGGACGGCAGCGCCAGCGGCGGCACCGGGAAGACCTGTTCCGCGGACAGTTGGAGCGGCGCCCGGCTGGTGGCCAGCAGCGTCAACCGCGGGCAGCCGGCCAGCAGCGCGCCTAGGGCCGGCGCCGACCCGACGACCTGCTCGCAGTTGTCCAGCACCAGCAGGATGTGGCGCGATCGGAGCAGCTCGCCAAGCACCGACCCCAATGGCCGGCGCCCCTCTCGCACCCCAAACGCACGCGCCATCGCCGGCAGCACCTGGGCCGGCTGGTCCAATTCCGCCAGCGAGACGAAGACCACCCCGTCGGGGAAGTCCGCCGCCAGCTCCTCGGCCGCCCGCAGCGCCAGCCGCGTCTTGCCCACACCACCGGGACCGGTCAGCGTCACCAGGCGCGCCGCCCCCACGAGTGCCGCGACCGCCGCCAGCTCCCGCTCCCGCCCGACGAAGCTCGTGAGCGGGCCGGGCAGGTTATGCCAGGGCGGCCCCGCCGGGGACGTTGGCGGAGAAGGCTGACGTCGCCGGGCCGTGGGCGCCACGGCCCGGAAGGCGCGCGCGTCCTCGTCGCTGAGACGGAGCGCCGACACCAGCCGCTGGATAGTGTCGCGGTAGGGATGGGTCACCCCCTGCTCCAACTTCTGGATGCCGTGGACGCTCAGTCCGGCCCGCTCCGCCAGCGCCTCCTGCGTCAGCCCGGCGGCCAGACGGTGCCGCCGCAGCAGTTGTTGGAAGGCCGTCGGCGCAGCATCGAGCATTGGCCACTCCCTCCCCGAGGGCTGCCGCGTCGCCGTCGCCGATGCATGTGCTGAGGCCGCGGCGGCCCGAGGTACGACACGTGAGCCGCCTTGTTGGTCGCCTGTTCCGAACAGGCGACCAACAAGGCGAGTCGTCGGTGGGCAAGGCGAATCGGAACGCCGACAGTGTAGCACGGCAACAAGCGAACGGAGCACACCGGCGATGGGCGACCCCTTGGGCATGCGTATCCGCCTGCTGCTCTGGCCGGTCCGGCGCTCCGGCGTCTTCCTCTGGTCTCGCCGAGCCTGCGTCGTGCTCGCGCTCATGCTGCTTGGTCGCCTGATGCTGGCCCAACTCGGCGTCGCGACTGACCTGTCGGTTCGTTCGCTGTCCCTGCCGGGCTGGCATTCACTCGCCGGCCTCGCGGTCGACCCTATCCTGGACCGCGTCTACGTCGCGGGCGACGACGGCGTGGTCTGGATCCTGGACGGCGCGAGCGGAGACCTGTTGGGCCAGGCCGATACGGGCGCCGGCTCGGGCGGCGATGGCCAGTTTCTACCCGGGACGGCGCCGTACCTCTCCCCGGCGGCGCGAACGGGCGTGGACACCGCGCGCCACCGAGTCTATGTAGTCGACTGGACGGGCGGGCTCGCCGTGCTGGATGGCGTGACTGGCGCCGTCGCCGTGCCCTGGCCATTCGCCGCCGCGACCGGCCTCGTCGTCGACGCCACTGCCGATCGCGTACTGGTGGCCCGGCCAGGCCAGCGAGCGCTCACCGTGCTGGATGCCGACCGCTATCAGGCCGTCGCCACGGTCGCGGCCGACTGGGTGCCGGGCGCAGTGGCAGTGGACGGGGCCACCCGCCGTGTCTACGTCGCCGACGTTGCCACGAGCCGCCTCGCTGTGCTTGATGGCGATACGTACGCCATCCGCGGCGCCGTCAACCTAGGCCACGCACTCGGCGCCGTCGCCGTCCACCCCCGCACCCGCCGCGTCTACGTGGCCGACCCGATCGGCGGCAACGTCACCGTGATCGACGGCGCCGCTGGCGCCGTCATCGCCATTATCCCTGTCGGTCGCGCCCCGAGCGGTCTCGCCATCAACTCGGTGACCGACCACCTCGTCGTCGCCAACGCCGACGACGACACGGTCACTATAGTGGATACCCGACGCGATCAGGTCGTTGCGACGGAACGCGTTGGCCGCTATCCGGTGGCAGTGGTCGTCAACGAGCGCACCGGACGGGTGTACGTGGCCAATAGCCACGACCAAACCCTCTCGGTGCTCCGTGACGCCCGTCCTCCTCTGCCGATCCTCACCGCCGTAGAGGGATGGTGGCGCTGAGTGTCAAGGCCAGCAGGCCGACAAGGCGGAGCGCACTATTGGCGACGGCGTGCATCGCCCACGGCTAGAGCGCCCCGCCACCACCGCCCGTGCCAGGCATCCGCGCCGGCACTTGCGCCGTGATCGGAGCCATCTGGCCGGACGCGACAGGAGTCCCGATGTGGCGTTGCCAATCTGCACCGGCGCGACTATCGGGCTGCCGTTCGCTTGCTCCATTCTGTAGACCACACGCGTCATCCCGCGAGACGGGCAGCAGAGGGGGTCGTTCGGCGCATAGCGGGTGAACTCCGCCCGGATGACGCCATCGGGGGAGATGCTGACACCGGTCTTGCCATTGGGTGTCGCCAGCACCCCGTCGCTGCGTGAATTCATGTTCACCGGCGAGAGCGTGCCGGCATAGTCCCCATTGGAGAAGACGAACACGTTGAACTCCAGCGGCCGGCACATGCCGTCATAGTCGGCCAGCGCCGTCACCAGCGTCAGCTCGCCGGCAGGCACTGGCGGCCAGTGGTTCTCCAGTTTCCAGCCTCCGCCGGCCAGCAGGCGCTCCCGAGGGCTGCTCGGCGCCACCCCGCGCGTCCGGCAGCGCGGGTGGCGCTCCTGGTGCAGGCAGAACCGGAGGTTCCGACCGGCCAGCGCGCTGAGACTCAAAGATGGTACAGTCCGCACTACCCGGCAATCGAAGTCATGAGTGGAGGATAGTGGTCTGTATGGCAGTGTCGACCGTTAGGGCAAGGATCACCGAAGGTGGCAGGATCGTGATTCCCGCCGAATATCGCAAGGCCTTGGGCATGCACGTCGGTGACGAGCTCGTTCTGCAGCTCCAAGACGACGAGCTCCGCCTGCTCACGCTCAATCAGGCCATCGCGCGAGCTCAGGCGACCGTCCGGCAACACGTTCCTGCTGGACGCTCACTGGTCGAGGAGTTGCTCGCCGAGCGCCGGATCGAGGCCGGGCGTGAGTAGCGATGTGCTCGATGCCTCAGCGCTGTTGGCACTCCTCAATGCGGAGCAGGGAAGTGAGCAGGTGCAAGCCGCCCTGGCCGCGGGCGCGACGATGAGCGCCGTCAACCTGAGCGAGGTGGTGGCGAAGCTCAGCGAAGCGGGCCTCAGTGAAGCCGCGATCCGGTCGGTGCTCGATTCACTGGCCTTGGACGTGGTCGACTTCGACGCCGACCAGGCCTACGACGCCGGATTGCTACGCCAGGCGACGAAACCGGCCGGCCTGTCCCTGGGGGATCGCGCCTGCCTAGCCCTGGCACAAAGACTCGGACTTCCCGTCGTGACCGCGGATCGGAATTGGCGGCACATGCAACTGGGGGTCACCATCCGACTGATCCGGTGAGAAGGGGCGAGACTCCGCGGGGTCCCCCTGTCGGTACGTTTCCCATGCTAGCGTAGATCCTGCAATGAGGCGTCCACACGTCAGACGTGACGGCGCCGAGGGAGAGCGTAAAGGGGTTTCCAGTGCCCGAAGGCGTGCGGATCAGGGTTGGGCAAGCGGCGGGGGCCGAGCTGGTGGGCTGCGATCAGCGGGCCCTGCAGGCGGCGGTGGACTACGTGGCGGGGCTGGGTGGCGGCCTCGTGGAAGTGGGACCGGGCGCCTACACGATGCGCGACTCCCTGCACCTGCGCAGCGGCATCAGCGTCGTCGGCGCCGGCGAGGGCACCGTGCTGCGGAAGGCGCCGGCAGTCGTGAGCCCGCTGCTCACGGACGCCGACTACGGCGAAGAGGCGATCACCGTGCGCGACGGCGCCGGCTTCGATCCGGGCTGCGGCGTGGCTATCTGGGACGAGCGCGGCCAGGGGTTCCACGTCACCGTGGCGCGCATCGCGGAGGCGCTGCCGGCCGAGGAGCCGGGCTCACACGCCACGGACCGGCCGGCGGCGCTGCGCGCCGGCCACGGCATCGGTGGATGGGATGCCATCAACGCTGCAGGCGGCGCCAACACTCAGGCCCGGACCGTCCGCGTGACCGTGCCAATGCAGGCGGATTACAGCTTCCAGCGGGGCGGCCAGGCGGCGACGATCTTCCCCATCGTGAGCGGCTACCACCTCGCCAACGTGAGCATCGCCTCCCTGACAATAGAAGGGGCTGGAACTGCGGATCCGATTCTCAATGGCTGCCGCGGCGGCGGCATCTTCCTCTATCGCTGCCACGACGTTACGATCAGCGACTGCACCGTCCGCGACTACCGCGGTGACGGCATCAGCTTCCAGACCTCGCACGACGTGCGCGTCGAGCGCTGCGTCTGTACCGGCAACGCCGGGCTCGGCATCCATCCGGGTAGCGGCAGTCAGCGGCCGGTGGTGCTGGATTGCCGGTCCCTCGGCAACGACAAAATCGGGCTGTACGTCTGCTGGCGAGTGAAGGATGGCCACTTCGCGCGTCTGCTGCTTCGGAACAACGGCCAGGACGGCCTCTCCATCGGGCACAAAGACACCGACAACGTGTTTGAGGACGTCAAGAGCGAAGGCAACGGCCGCTATGGCCTCCACTTCCGCGACGAGCCGGCGGCCATGGCGGCGCACCGCAACCGCTTCCTGCGCACCCAGGTCGCCGGCAACGGCCAAGCCGCCATCCGCGTGGACGGGGCGACGACCGGGCTGCGCTTCGAGGACCTGGAAATCGCGGGCGCCTGGGCGATCGGGGAAGCTGCCGAGGCGACGGCGATCAGCCTGGGACCAGACGCCAGCGAGCCGGAGATCGTGGGATTGAGGCTCACCAGCGGTATACCGGATTCACGACTCCTGACGACGACACCATGAGCGAACACGGCGACACAACCACCCCTCCGCGCCGTCTTCCCGACTTCCAGAGCCGGAAGGAAATGGCCAAGTTTTGGGACACTCACAGCTTTGCGGACTACCTCGACGACCTGGAGTTGGCGAGGGTACACATAGCGGACGACGTGACCGCGCCGCGCCGCGGGGCGCTATCGGCCGGATACAGCCCTACCGAGCCTGCGCCGCTCCCCGGCCCGAAAAGCGCGACCGGCGATCAGGGCGAGGCGGTGACGGTCCAGCGCAACTGGCTCCCCTGAGCGGACGGATTGGCTGACGTGGGGGCGCTCAGCGCCCCCAGCGCAGGATGAGCGGGTCGCGACGACGGGCTAGCTCGACCAGGCCGGCGCGGGTGGCCGGGTGCAGCGGCGGCATCGGGTGGCGCACCGCCTCACTGGCGATGATGCCGCCTTCGCGCATCAGAGCCTTGGTGGCTCGCAGGCCGCACTGGCGGTTCTCGTAGTGGATCAACGGGAGGTAGCGCTCGTAGAGCTCGACGGCGCCGGGCCGGTTACCGGCGCGATAACGATCCACGACCTGGCGCAGCACGTCGGGGATGAGGGCGCTGGGCATAGTGCCCGTCGCTCCGGCGTCCAGGTCCGGTAGCAGGGTGACGCTCTCCTCGCCGTCGAACGGTCCGGCGATGACGTCGCCGGCCATCTGAACGAGCGCGCGCAGCTTGTCCGCCGCGAACGGCGATTCGACCTTGAGATAGCGGACGTGATCGACCTCGCGGGCCAATCGCGCCAGGAAACCGGCGGAGAGCGTGACGCCGCTGATCGGCGCGTCCTGGATCATGATGGGAATGTCTACCGACGCGGCGACCGTGCGGAAGAACTCCAGCGTTCCCGCCTCGTCGGCGCGGATCGTCGCGCCATGGTACGGCGGGAGTAGCATCACCATCGCCGCGCCCGCGGCCTGGGCGCGGCGGCTGCGCTCGGCGGCGATCTTGGAGCTGAAGTGGCTGGTGGTTACGATCACCGGCGCGCGACCGGCCACGTGGTCGAGGATGAGCGCCTGCAAGCGCTCGCGCTCGTCGTCGGTGAGGGCGAACTGCTCCGAATAGTTGGCCAGGATGCAGATGCCGTTGACCCCGGCATCGATCATGAAGTCGACGACGCGCTTCTGGCCTTCCAGGTCAAGCTCACTTTGCTCGTCGAACGGCGTCGGCGCGATGGGGTAGACCCCGGCATACAGGTCAGCCATTGCCCATTCTCCTTACTGCCCCTTGCAGTCCGGTCCGCTCCCCTCTCCCGCTCAGCGGGAGAGGGGCCGGGGGTGAGGGAGCGTCCCCCACCGCTGTTGCTGCCTATTGAGGCTGATCCCCTTGATCCCACCACAGGCCCATGCGCGCGGTGGTGCCGCCATCCACGTAGAGCACCTGGCCGGTGACGAAGTCGGCGGCGTCAGACACCAGGAAGGCGACTGCGGCCGCGACGTCCCCCGGTGTGCCCACTCGCCCCCACGGCGCCAGGCTATTGCCGAACTCGGTGGTGTAGGCGGGGATGTCGAAGTAGCGCGGCACCTCGATCACGCCCGGGCCGACCGCGTTCACGCGAATGCGTCGCGGCGCCAGCTCGACAGCGAGTTCCCTCGTGAAGGCGTTGATGGCGCCCTTGGTAGCGGCATAGGCGGCGTGGCGGGGGAAGCCGGCGTAGCCGTGTACCGAGGTGACGTTGACGATGGCTCCGCCGCCACGCCGCATCATTGAGGCGACCGCTTGCTGCGCGCAGAAGAAGTAGCCGCGCATATTGATGTCGAGCACCTCGTTGTAGATGACCTCGGTAGTTTCCATAAAATCCAGCGCCCGGGTGACGCCACCGTTGTTGACCAGGATGGCCAGCTCACCCAGCGCCTGGACCGCCTCGTCCACCACGCGCCGGCAGTCGCCCACCTTGCTCAGGTCGCCCTGGAGCGCGACCGCCTTGCCGCCGGCCTGCCGAATTTGCTCCACCGTCTCCCGCGCGCCGCGGTCGCTGTGGGCGTAATGGACGGCCACGCCGGCGCCCTGCCGGGCCAACTCCAGCGCGATCCCTTGGCCAATCCCCATGCCCGCGCCCGTCACCAAAGCTGCCCGACCGGCAAGCATATTCATCAGGTTGTTCCTCGCTCAGTTCGACTGATCCACCAGACGTGGTCTAATTTACAGCGCCAGCGCTACCGGGGCACGTCCGTCCACGGGCTGGGCCGGCGTGGGGTCCGCGATAGGCCGCCTGCCTACTCACCAAGGAGCGAAGTGATGTTAGCGTCAGCCTCGCCAGCGGGCTTGCTCTGGACCTGGTGGCGTGGCGATCCGCTTCCGGAGATTCCACCGCTTGCCGGCTTCAGCGTCGAGGCCAGCGGCGATGACCGGTTGCTGCTCACGGTCGCGCATCTCGGCCAGGAGGAAACGCTGCTGACAATGGAGGAGGTCGTGCGCCGCCGTCGTTCCGGCCACCAAGCCTACGTCGCTCGTCTCGACGCCGCACCGGTTGCCTACGGCTGGTCCGCAACCAGGGAGGCGACGTTTGGACCACAGCGGACCGCTTTCTCCGTTCCGGACGGAAACCGGTATCTCTGGTCCTTCGTCACCCTGCCGGCCTGGCGTGGCCGCGGCCTCTACCCGCGGCTGCTCCAGGCGATCATCGCCAACGAACGCGGTGCGGCGGACCGCTTCTGGATCCTCCACCGCTGGGACAACGCCGCCTCCGCACGCGGCATCGAAAAAGCCGGCTTCCAAGCCGTGGCGCAGGTACACGCCCTGCCAGAGGGCGCGTTCGGGCTGGCGCCGGTGGGCGCGACCGAGCGGGCACCAGCGGGTGCGGAGCTGCTTGGCCTACCGATCCTGTCCGCCAAGACATCCACGGCGGCGACGAGCGGTTCCTGAAAAAGCTCTACCGGCTACGAGAAGATAACGTCCGCGGTAATGGACAAGACCCCTTCACCGCCGTCCACGGCCTCCCGCGCGGCGATGGCGTAGCGCAGCCCAGGATGCACCGTGGGCAGCGCCTGGGCCTTCTGTTCCAGCTCCCAGCGGAGACGGCGTCCGTCGACGCGCCGCGTCCATTTCGCTTCGCCCACCAGGACCGCGGCGCGATCGCGGCCGGCGAGCGCGACCGCGTCGATCTCGTGCTGCCCCCCTCCATCCTCAACGCCGGTCCAGAACGGGCCGATGGCGACGATGTCCTCGCCGAGCTGTCCCTGGTCCGCCAGCCGCCGCAAGTGGAGCCGAAAGGCCTCCTCCCATCGGGCGCCCATGTGATCGTCGAGCTCACGCAGCAACACGGGAAGAATCGTCCTGCCCAAGCCCAGATCAATCTGGGTGCGGTGGCGCCCGAGCAGCCCGAGCCAGAAGGCCAGGAAGTTATCGGCGATCCGGTAGAGGCGACGCCGGCTGCTTCGCTCATCCTCGGTGACTGGCAGCAACCGATCGACGAGCCGCAGCGCCCGCAGCCGCTCAAGCGTCCTGGTGGGGTCCGTCCGCACCACGTCTTTGATCTCATTGAACTTCGTGCGACCGGCGGCGATGGCGTAGAGAACCTGGCTGGCGAGATCGGACGAGCCACCTTCGGTCGCCATCACGAGATCACCTTCGACGAGCAGGCGTGCGCCCGGCGTACCGGCCAGGGCTTCCAGGTTATCGGAAAGGCTGCGCCCCTCATCCCACCAGGCAAGATATTGCGGCACGCCGCCGACGATGCCCCAGACCAGCGCTCGCTGCGCGGGGGAAAGCAAGGGCAACATCTCCGCCGCCTCGTGCGGCCGGAACGGATGCACGAGGAGGGACAGGTCGACACGACCGTACAGGGGCTCGCGCTGCTCTTGCATCGCCTCCATTGTTCGCACGGCGGAGCCGCACAACAGGAGTCGCAACCGCGTTCGGGCGCGGGCGCGGTCCCAGACCGCGCGCAGGATGCTCGGTAGCTCTGGAGCTACTTCGACCAGCTCAGGGAATTCGTCCAGCACGAGCAGCACCGGTTCGCTCGCGGCCGCCGTGGCGATCGTCTCCAAGGCGTCCGTCCAGTCGGCAAACGGGCGGGCGGCAAGGTCCCGGATCCCCCCGGCCAGGACCGGTTCGGCCTCGGCAGAGAGGACCCGCAGCTCGTCGACCAGCGGTCGGCGCGCAGCGATGTGGACCACAGAGCGGCGCCCGCTAGCGAAGGTCCGGATGAGCTCGGTCTTGCCGACGCGGCGGCGACCCCAGATGATCGCGATGCTGCCGCCGCGCTCCTGATCCCACCAGCGCTCGAGCCGGTGCAGTTCTTGCGTTCTGTTGACAAACACCATGCCGGCAGTTTAACCTACGTCGATGTAGCCTGCAATTGACGTAGCCAGCATGCAATGTAGGCAATCCGCGGCGAGCGTCCAGCGCCAGATCACACCCCGCTCAACGTACGGCAGCGTCACTCAGGCCCTTTGGCCCGCCGCCCTTCGCCCGCTGGCGGTGTTGCTGGAACATCTCGTAGAGCAGCACGCTCGCGGCGACGGCCAGATTCAGGGAGTCGCCGCTCCCCACCATCGGGATGCGCACGAGCTGGTCGCACGCCGCCTGTTGCTCTGCCGAGAGCCCCAGGCGCTCACTGCCCATGAGCAGGACCAGCGGTGTGGCATAGCCAGCGTCTCGATACTCCAGGCCGGCGTCCGGCGACGTGCCAATAATGGCGCAGCCCCGAGCGCGCTTCCAGCGGGTCAGCTCCCCCAGCGTCGTCCGCACGAGCCGCTGCGAAAAGATGGCGCCACGGCTGGCGCGGACCGCGGCCGGGTGATACGGGTCAGCCGTATCACCCAACAGCAGGACCCCGGCACAGCCGACGGCGTCGCAGGTGCGCAGCACGGCGCCCAGGTTACCGGGGTTGCCCACATCGCTGAGCGCGACCCAGCCCAAACTGCCCTTCAGCGAAACACTGCCCAGTCGGTCGGACCGCATCCGAACCACCGCGCCGATGCCTTGCAGGTTCTCTTTGAAGGAGATGCCGGCAAAGGCGGAGGGACTCAGCTCCACTATCGGCGCCCCGGCCGAGTCCAGCTCATCGACGACCTCCCAGGCGTATTCCCCGGAGAGCAGCTCGGGGGCGATCACGCAGGTCTCGATCGTCGCGTTGGCGCGGACCGCCTGGGCCACGATCCCCACCCCTTCGACGTAGAAGGCGCCGGTCCGCTCCCGCTCCTGCCGGGTGCGCAATCGCCGTATGGACAGCACCGCTTCGGGAACGGCGTCGTCCCTGCTCTTTGGCACTCTGAATCCCTGAAGAAGCGGCCTACTGCATCCCGTGACCGAAGGGCTCCTCGCCGATCCAGCGCTGGTCGGCCGGCTCGGAGGCTAATTGGTAGCGCGTGTCCGTGGAGAGCCGGATACGCTTGACCGGGCTGAGATTGTCCAGCGAGCAGTGCAGCGTGAACATGCCGAACAGCAGCATATCGCCCGGCGCGAACTCGGCGGTCAGCCAGCGACCGCCGTAGCGCGCCTGCACCGCTGCCGGATCCTTGCTCAGCCAGCCGCCGCCGTAGGGGTTCGTGTCCTTGTCGCGGTCCACGTCGATGGCGCCGTAGGTCGACTTGAGCTCCTCGAAGCGGTGCGACCCCTCCAGGATAGCCAGCGGCCCATCGGAGAAGGGGACGTCGCCGATGGGTACCCAGGTGGTGTAGAGGTTCTTGGTGCCCCGGCCCATGTAGACCCAGTCGTAGTGGCAGCCGGTGGCGGCGCCGGGCCGCACGTTGCGTACCCAGATGTAGGAGAAAGGCAGGATATCACCGCCCAGGAACTGCTCGTAGAAGGCGACGATGCGTCCGCGCTGCAACAGCGTCCTCAGCGCCGGCCCCGTGCGCAGGTCTTTGGCAAATACTTTACGATCGACGCGGGTGATGCCCTCATTCGTGCCGGAGTAGATCGACTCCGTGAGGGGCAGCGACCGATCGAGCAGGCCGATGCTATCCAGCTTGGCGCAGAGCTCGGCGCGGGCGGCCAGCACCTCATCGCGATTCAGGTGGCCGCGCAGCAGCAGGTAGCCATCGTCTTTCATCCGCTCGCGCAGCGCGACGGGATTATCGGCCAAACCCGAGGAATCGCGCAGCTCACCGAGAGGCGCGTCGCTGGCCGAGAACCGGAATCCGTTCGAGGTGGGTGCGATAGATGCCTGGGTGAGTACGCTCATGGGACCTCCGAACCTTAGCGCCAAACCTGCGACGGTCCGGCGCACGTGCATGGGATAGGATACCTTCTATGCGCCACTGGAGTCGCCATGCACGGTCTGGCACAAGCTGGCACGGCATTTGCTGTACCCAGGGTCCTGGAAGTAGCTTGGCAGGTCGCCGGCCAACGGCGTGCAACGGACACGGCTCGTCAGGGCAAGGGACCGCCGGCAGCAACGAAAGGACAGTGGTCTGGTGGTAATGGCACTCGTCGGCTGGATCATCATCGGCATCATCGCGGGCTGGCTGGCGGGCCTGGTGGTGGGCGGCGGCGGCTTCGGCGTGATCGGCGACATGGTCATCGGCCTGATCGGGGCGCTGATCGGCGGCTTCATCGTCCAGATCCTGCTGGGCAACCCCAACGGGGCCAGCGGCGGCTTCGTCTGGAGCCTGGTCGTCTCCTTCGTCGGCGCGGTCATCCTGCTGCTCATCGTCCGCGCCGTCTCCGGCGGCACCCGCCGCACGGTCGTCTAACCGAGGCTTCAAGCGCGCCAGCGCGCGTTCGGCCAGCCGTATGGCCGGTCCGGATTCGTCCGGACCGGCCATTCACGGTTAACTGACCGTCCCAATGTGCAACGTAAGCGCCCGGTAATGGACATGAGCAATGCTGACATACAGCGCTGCTCGCGATTGGCGGCCGCTGAACGTTCCGGCTTCGTGGCCGGCATTCGGAACGGAGACATGGCATGGTGACTTTGACGCGACGACAGGCGTTCGGGGCGCTCGGAGGAACAGCGCTCATCCTGGCGGCGCCGGCCTTCGCCGGCGTTACCCTGGCGGACAGTGCAGGCGGCAGCGACGGATCGTGGGACGCGGCCGGCTACCTCTACGTGAACGACAACACCAAGGGCGCGAACACGGTGGCCGGCTTCGCCCGTCTGGCCGATGGCCGGCTGGTCGCGCTCCCCACCTCTCCTTGCTCCATCGGTGGGGCGGGAACCGGCACGGGGATTGGCTCGCAGGGGGCCGTGCAGATCACCCGGCACGGGCGTCTGCTGCTGGTCGCGGACGCGGGAAGCAACACCATTTCGGTGCTGCGTATCCATGCGGACGGCACGCTCCACCGGGTAGACGACAGCCCATTCTCCTCCGGCGGTATCCAGCCGGTGAGCATCGCCGTCCATGATGAGCTGGTCTACGTGGCGAATGCCGGCGGCTCTGTTGCTTCGGGCATAGCGGGCAACTACACCGGGTTCACTCTGACCACCGCCGGAGGGTTGCACCCCTTGTCCGACTTGACGGTGACGATCCCCGCCGGCTCCGCGCCAGGCGACATCTTCTTCAGTCCCAATGGCCGTCGCCTCGTCGCCACGCGCATCGCCACCTCGCTAATCGACTCCTTTGTGGTCGACGACGACGGTCGCCTGACCAAGGCGCCGGGCTCGCCATTTACTGCCCAGGGGTTCGGTCCCTTCGGTAGCGCCTTCCGGCCCACCAACTCCGAACAGCTCTACGTCTCCAACGCCCACAACGCCCAGGGCGGAGCCGGGGCCGGTACTGTTTCGGCCTATCAGGTGGCCGGCAACGGGAACCTGACCGCGCTGACCGGGTCGCCCTACGCCGACCAGCAGATCGCCCCCTGCTGGCTAGCCATCACGCGTGATGGCCGCTACCTCTTCGTGGTTAACACGGCCAGCGATTCCATCTCCCGCTACCGCGTCAACGGAGATGGCACGCTCAGCCTCCTCGGCAGCACCATACTAACGGGTGGCTCCGGGCAAGGATCGCTCGGCGCCGTCGAGCTGGGTTTCGACCGGAGCGGCCGCACGCTCTATTGCCTGGAGTCGAAGCACAGGGCAGTCGCCGCGCTCTCCGTAAGCGGCGGCAGCCTGAGCGAGCTCTCGTCCTCACCCTTCTCCCTGCCCAATGGCGCAACCCCGTTCGGCCTGGCGGTCATCTAGCGCCCTTGCGGCCTCGCACTCCGCTGAACGATTCGGTACGGCATGATAGAGGGGCGCCGCGGCGAGGCCGCGGCGCCCCTCTCGTTTTCGGCCCAAAGCCGTGGGTCCCCCGCTTGGAACGGCTGGGCTAGCTGCCCACACCGCCCGTTCAACCACCGTTGGGAAGACGCAGGCTCGCGCCCTGGGTTTCAACATCCTGCGCCAACTGCTGGACGCGCTGGGCCTGACCCGGCGCACGAAAGACGTCGCCATTGGCAACTTCGATAGTCAAGGTGTGAATGGCCGCCGCCCACTGGCCTACGGTTTGGCGATAACGCGCGAAGGTACTCTGATCCGCCGCTGGCGGCGCCGGCAAGCTCTGCACGGACTGGGAGGCAGATGCGGCCTGTTGATCCAGTTGCTGCAGCTGCGTCGAACCCTCAGCCACGCCGAGCCCGCCGTTGTTGAAGCGCGTGCCCAAGTCGCCGAGTGCGCGATTGACGCCGCCGATGCGGCCCACACTCGCCTGCCATTGCTGGACGATCTGCGCCGACGCCGTGGCTGTGGCGTCAGGGCTGGAGGTGGCGGTCGGCGGCATGGGTGTATCCGTCGGCGTCGGCGAGGGGGCAACCGGCGTATCGGTCGGAACCACCGGCGTGTCGATTGGCTGCGCTGCCAAGGTGAACTCCCGCATATCCGACGTGGCCGTGGCTGCCGCTCCCTGGGTCGCAGGGCCGGCCAGCCCACAGGATACCAGCAACGCCGAGCCGGCAAGGAATCCGGCGGCGATACCGAGTGCAGCAACTAAGCGCCGTGGCCGTCGCCCCAACGTCAACGCCGGCGCGCGACGTGCATTCCCCCGTGGTTCAACACGATTTCGTTCCATACCGTCGTCACCACGCATTCCGCGTGCCGACTCGCGTGGCCGTATCACAATCGGCGAAAGTGCGCCGGCGAGTCAGCCCGGCAGGCCCTTGGTGATCACGGTAGAGAACATGGCTACATCAGCGACCACCAGGACGGCGACGGCAAGCCAGCCGATGACCTTGATCGCGCGATTGTTGACGAAGTCGCCCATGACTTTCCGACTGGACGTGAGCAGTAACAGCAGCACCACCAGCACCGGCGCGATGACGCCGTCCAGCACCTGGGAGTAAAACAACGCCTTGATCGGGTCCACCCCCGACACCGCGAACTGAATGCCCACCAGCAAGGCGACCCCCAACACCAGATAAAACTGGGGGGCATTGCGCGCCTCACGGGTCAGCCCCCGCCGCCAGCCGGCGAGCCCGGATATACAGTAGGCGGTAGAAGCGGCCAGCACCGGCACGGCCAGCAAGCCCGCCCCGATGATGCCGACGGCAAACAGATACTTGGCGAAGGTGCCGGCAAACGGCTCCAGCGCCTTGGCGGCGTCGGCTGCCGTCTTGATGCTGGAATGGTGCGCAAACAGCACCGTACCAGTCGCGACGATAATGAAGAAGGCGGTGACGTTCGACCAGATCATCCCGACTGCCACGTCCAGGTTGGTGCGCGTGATCTGCTGCACGCCGCGCTGCTCCTCGATCTCACCACTGGTCTGCCAGAAGAAGAGATAGGGCGTGATCGTCGTGCCAAGCAAGCCCACGGCGCCGAGAAAATAGTCGGGGCTGGGGTCGAGGTGCGGGATCACCAGATTAGTGAGGGCGTCGGCCCAATTCGGTCTGGCCAGGAAGGCGGCTACGATGTAGGCCGCGAAGACCGCTACCAGCCAGAGCAGGAACTTCGAGAGGGCCCTATGGTCGGCAAAGATGGTCACGTAGGCCATGATGGCCGAAAAGGGCACGATGAAATACACAAAGTTCAGTCCGGTGACCAGGCCGGTGACCGCCGCCATCATCTCCAGGTCCGCACCGAGGGTCAACACGTTGGCTATCACGGTGGCCAGCACGGCAACAGCGGCGACCTTGACGCCGTAGTGGGTGCGAATGGCCGTGGCGAGGTCGGTCTTGGTGACGTTGCCGATCTTCGCCGACATTTGCTGGATGACGATCAGCAACGGTGTCGAAAGGAGTAGCAGCCAGTTCTGGGAGAAGCCGTTCTGCGCCCCCACCACCGAATAGGTGGTGACCCCGGCGGGATCGTTGTCGGCGCCGCCGGTGATGATGCCGGGGCCGACGACCTTCAAGACATCGCGCAATTTCAATCGTTGTTGGACGTCCACGGCCCGTTGGGCATCTCCGGACGGATTGCCGCCCTGCGCCGGTTGTTCGGTGGAGGGCGGCGGAAGGGTCGTGCTCATCGCGCACGCTCCGCCGTGTCTGGAGCCACCGCGTTTGTGCCGGACCCCGCCACGCGGGGCGGCAGGACCAGCGTCTGGAGGCTGCGCGTCTCCTCATCTAAGAGCTGCCGCATCTCGAAGGTCCGCGTCTCATCGACGGTCACGACGAGCACCGCATGGCCCTCTTCCAGCGCCCGGTCCAGGTCGGCGCGATACGTCTCAGTGACCGTGCGGAATGCTTCCGTCCGGTCGCCATCACCGATGGAGCTATCCGGTGTCAACAACTGGAGTCGCCCTGAATCGAGGACCGGATTGGCGCGGAGCTGCTCCGCCACTACCTTGGCCTGGGTCGCGTTCTCGTAGGTTGCGACCAGCGTCTGCTGCAGCACGCCGGGCTCCTCGCCCGTCGGCTCCGCGACGGTCAGCTCGTTGCGGACGGGGATATCCGTGTGCGCTTGCAGCGTTCGCAGCTCGGCCTGCACGGCATGGCGACAGTCTTCAGACGGCACAGTACCGGTCATCACGAGGGTTTCATCCTGCAGTTCTGCATGAAGCGTCTCCCCGTAGACCGGGTGCCCGGCTTGGGCTTGCCCTTGCAAGGCGGACAGCCACCAGGAAAGGTGTTGCTCCGGAGCATCCGCGTTGGCCGCGATCGGGTGGTCGGGTTCGGTTACCATCGCTGCTCCTTCTTTGTGGACACTCTAACTAGACCAGGGCAAAGCTCGCAGCGATGATCTCGGAGGTCTTCTGGGGCGCCACCGAAGGAGCAGAGAAATACCCTGAGCTCCTGACGAGCCAGATGATACCGGCGATGATGACTACGGCAACGGCCAAAATAATTAGGACGGTGATGAGATTAATCCCCGCGGCCACCGCGGCGCCCCCGCTGTCGGGGGGGGTTGGACGGCTCCGGTTGGTTCACGTTGACTTAGCTCATAAATGATAGCTTCCTTTACGATTTGACTTCGTCGACCGCGAGAGCACATCTCACCTGGCTGCCACTAGCGAGCAACTAGCGTGCCAGACCTCCCTACGCTGTGTTCGCCACCAATGGCCGGGAAATGAACAGCGCGAACGCGGCCGCGTAACCCGCGGCCGCGCCATCCGGACCTGCAGGCAATGACAAGATCGGCCACGGTATCACTCTTGCTACCGAAGGTGAACCATTCATCGGGAGCCCGCGTCTTGTCGACCCCGCCGGGGGGGTAGCCGGCTGGGGCATGGCACGCTCCCACGTCGAAACCGGGCAGGGGAATCGTTCCAATCAGGAGGGATCACCCATGGGGTGCGCAGCGCGCGTGCTGGTCGTGGACGACGACGAGGCCATTCGTGACTTCCTCAGCTACATGCTGACCGAGGAAGGCTTCGAGGTCGTGGTGGCCGCCCACGGCGCCGAGGCGCTCGATCGGATCGAGCAGTCGCTGCCACAGGTGATTCTTCTGGACATGCGGATGCCGGTGATGGACGGCTGGCAGTTCGCCAGCGCCTACCGGCAACGCCCAGGACCGCACGTCCCGATCATCTGCATGACCGCTGCCCACGACGCGGTTCAGCGGGCAGCGCAGATCGGCGCGCAAGGCGTCCTGCCCAAGCCGTTCGATGTCGACACGCTCCTGACCATGCTGGCCGGCTATGTCCGCTGACGGCGGAGCCGGCGCGCGAACCGTGCGAATCGAGTTATCGCTACGATCGATGCTCACCGTCCTGGGCATTGTGGTCGGCCTATGGCTGCTGACCCGGCTGTGGGAGATCGTCGTCCTGTTGGCAATCGCACTCGTCCTCGCCGGTACGCTCAGCCCGCTGGTGGACTGGTTGGAGCAACGTCGTATAGGCCGATCGTTTGCCCTGGGCCTCATCCTGCTGGGCCTGGTGCTCGGAACGCTGGGGCTGGCGGCGCTCGTCATCCCAGCACTCATCGGCCAGGTCCAGGCGCTGATCGCCGGGGCGCCAGCCATGCAGAACCGTCTCGCCGACACCCTGGCCCAGTTCCCGCCGCTCGCCAACGAGGCAACATCCGTCCGGACCGCCACGCCGGAGGCGCTATTGGCGCCCCTGGGCGCATCCGCCTTGAGCGTGGCCGGCAGCGTGGTGGACGTCGTGGCGCTGGGCCTCACCACCGCCGTCCTGGCGTTCTACATCCTGGCCGATCGAGAGCGCGTGCAAGGCCTGCTGTTCGCCTTGCTGCCGCGGCACGTGCATCTCCGCGTCGCGCGCATCTTGCTGGATATGGAAACGGTCGTCGGCGGCTACATCCGTGGCCAGGCCTTGACGTCGGCGCTCATTAGCGCCTTCGTGTTCGTGCTGCTGTGGCGAGTAGGCACGCCCAATGCCCTGGCTTTCGGGGCATTCGCCGGCTTCGCCGATCTGATCCCCTTCGTCGGCGGTATCTTGGTGCTGATCCCAGCGGTGGCGGCGACCCTGCCGGTCGGTCTTGTGCCGGCGATCGTGGTCTTCGCGGCGATCTTCCTCTACCAGCAATTCGAGAGCCACGTCCTCATCCCTCGAGTCTACGGGCGGACCCTGCGCCTCTCGGCCGTCGCGGTGACGCTGGCGCTCCTGGCCGGCGGTACGCTGCTCGGTATCATCGGAGCCTTGCTTGCACTGCCGGTGGCCGCCGGTATCCGCGTGATCGTCCAAGATTTGCGAATCGACCTGCCGGGGGAGCAATCGGGCGAAGCCGCTCAGCACGTCGAGGAGGAACAAGCCGAGGCAGCCTACGCGGCCCAAACGCAGGGAGCGACGGCCACCGAGGCAGCCGCCGTCGCCACGGCGATGCTGGTAGAGCAGGACGAGCAGGAGCGCGAGGCCGCCGAGCAAGTCGAGGGCGGCGGACAGAGCGCCTCGGACGAGGGATCGGCCGCCACTGGACCACTCCCGCTTGGTGTGCCGCCGGACCGGCTGGCTGCACAGGGGTGAGGGCTGCGAGCGGCGACTGCGCACCCATCTGTTGTATCCTTTTCCGAGTCGCACCAGCCGGCTCGCACCCCCTCTTTCGGCGTCCGTTACCGGAGCAGCAGCGCCCAGGATTGGGCCGTGACCGCCATGGTCGGGCTGGCGATGATCACTGTGGCGTCGTCCGTGGGGCGCAGGCACCGTGCGAGCATGAGATCAGCGATCGCTTGGGGATCGGACGCGGTGACCACGCCCTCTGTGTTGAGTCTACAATGCGCGCTAACCCCATCGGTGTGCAAAAGCAGTAGCCAGTCAGGCGCCAGCGCAAACTCGAAGGAGCGCAGGCGAGGCATCACCACCCCGAGAATGCCGCGCAGCGCAATTGGCCGCTCCACCCGGCGGGATTGGCAGAGGCGCGCTTCAACATTCCCCACTCCAGCATATACCAGCCGGCCGCGCGCCGGAGCAATAGCGGCGATAGAGATCACCGCGCCGCGCGTGCCCACCAGCGCCTGATGGCACGCCGTTAGCGCCTCGACGGGGTCCGCCTGTGGTCGCCCCTCCAGCGCAGTTACGGCGGCGCCGGCCGCCGCGGCGGCGGCCGGACCGTGGCCCAAGCCGTCGATGAGAGCAATGCGACAGCCGTCCGTTTGCCTCTGGACGGTCCAAGCGTCGCCGTTCGCCTTCTCGCCCGGATACGGGCGACTGGCAGCAGCGACGACTATGGGCGGGTCAGCCACTTGTACGTCACAATCGTCGTGCCAGTGGTACCGGTGCTGATCGTGAACTCATCCATGAGCCGGCGGACGCCGGGCAAACCGCTGCCCAGACCGCCGCCGGTGCTGAAGCCGTCCTCGAGGGCCCGCGGTAGGTCGGCAATCCCCGGTCCTCCGTCGTGGCTCGCCACGCCGACTCCCTTGCTGCCGGACCGCTCGACGCTGGAGAGCACGATGGCCCCCATCTCAGCGTACCGCAACAGATTGGCCGCCAACTCGCCGGTCGCTAGAGCAATGCATTCGGCGTCGGCAACATGGAAACCCAGGGAGACAGCCAGACCTCTGGCCGCACGCCGGGCCCGATCCACAGCAGCGGGGCCGCCGATGGTCAGGCGGGTGACGGCCAGGATGCTTAGCGGCGCCATTTTCGGATCGTCACAGTTGTGCCGCTGCCTAACTCGCTGTCGACATGCATCTCATCCATGAGCCGCTTGGCGCCGGGCAAGCCCATGCCCATGCCGGCCCCGGAACTGAAGCCGTCTCGCAACGCCTGCTCGACGTCGGCAATACCTGGCCCGTGATCGCTGACGACAATCTCGATGCCGGATCCCGAGAGCGACTTTATGGACACGTCGCCTTTCCCGCCGGTCGCGTAGCGCACGACATTGCGCGTCAGTTCAGAGACCGCCGTGGCAATGCGGCTCTGGTCAACCAACCCGAAGCCGAGGCCCTTGGCGATCTCACGGGCGCGTTGCCGGGCGCGAACGATGTCGCCTTCCCCGACAATGGGCAAGCGCTCGTCAGTAGTTGCCATAACGTCCCTGACGCCGGGCGGACGCAAGCAGACGTTCGAGCAATGCCATCCCCTTTTCCACCGTGAGCGCGGTATGCACTCCGGACAAGCCGAGGCCTAGCTCAACGAGTGTAATCGCCACGGCCGGCTGCACGCCGACCACGACGGTCACGGCGCCGAGCAATCGGGCGGCGGCGGCAACGTCGTTGAGGAGCCGCCCCAAGAAGGAATCGACCGTTTCCACGACGGAGATGTCGAGCAGCACCCCCTCTGCGCCCGTGCGCTCCAGGGCGGCGCTAAGATTCTCCTGGAGGTCTAGGGCGTCGCTATCTTGGAGATCCTCCAACACCGTAGCGATGAGTGTGGCGCCAAGTCGGATGACTGGGACACGCGCCATCTAGCGCTCGTCCTCTCCGCCGCCGTTGGCGCGGCCGTCACCACGGCGGGAGACCACCTCGAGCCCGAGGCGGCGGAAGGCCAGCTCCAGGCCTTTGGCAAGGGTGGTCCGCGTGGTCACTCCGGACAGGTCGAGGCCGAGATGCACCAACGTCATAGCAATGCGCGCCGAGATGCCGACGAGGAGCACCTCGCAGCCAAGCAACCTGGCGGCGGTGACCATTTCCAGAAGATGCTTGGCCACCGCCGTGTCCACAACCGGCACGCCGGTGATGTCCAGAATGACAATCTCCGAACTGGTGTCAACTATTTTGTCCAGCAGAGCTTCGGTCGTCTGCTGTGTGCGGCTCGTATCCAGCACTCCAACGATCGGCAGGGCCAGGACGCCTTCCCAAACCTGGATCACCGGTGTCTGCAGCTCGCTGATGGTTTGGCGCTGTTGCTCAGCTTCCGCCGCGAGCTCCGATCTACTCAGCCGGTCCACTTGATCCACCCTTCTCTACTTCCAGACCGTCTACGGGAAAGGCAACAGTAAAGGTGCTCCCCTCCCCCAACCTGCTTTCCACCGTGATCTCCCCACCGTGCGCCCGTACCAACTGCTGAGTCAGGGCCAACCCAAGGCCAAGCCCGCTGGCAACCATTCCACGCGCCTCCGGAGCGCGATAGAACCGCTCGAAGATGCGCGATTGGGTTTCCGCCGCCATACCCATGCCGGTATCGGCAACGCTCACCCATGCGGTCTGCTCGTTGCGCCCCTGGCGAATGACCACCCGTCCCCCAGCGGGGGTATAGCGAATGGCATTGGAGAGTAGATTTCCCAAGATAGTCAAGAGCGCGTCCGCGCTACCCTGGATAGTGGCGGCGCCATCGGTTCCCCCGTCGTAGGAAAGCGCCACGTCCTTCTCCTCGGCAGCGGCACGCGCCCAGGAATGCGATTGCTGGACGATCCCCCGGAGGTCAACCGGCGAGCGGTCGAGCGCGCCGATCTCGTCGCCGCTGGCTCGTACCAGATCGCCGGTGATCTCGATGAGACGCTCGACAGCCTCGCGCGCCGTGCCGAGCGCGTCGAGCGCAGCGTCCACCTTTCCGGCGGAGAGCAGCCGGCGTGCATAATCGACGTACCCTTTGGCAGCGGTAATCGGTGTGCCTAGCTCATGGGCAACGGTGGCCAAAATCTCAATCTTCTCGCGCTCCGACTGCTCGGCAAGCTCCAGACGCTGCCGCTGCAGCACGGCTTGCGCCTCTGTTTGACGACGCAGCTCTTCCAGCCGGAGCGCCATATAGACCTGATACTGCACGCCGTAGGCGATCATCATCTCCAGGAGGAACTGCAACCCATCGGTCGTAGCTCGAGCTTGTTCCCGGTAGGAGTGTCCCGCGGTCACCCGCTCGATAGCCTCGACGTGCAGCGCGATAATCTCTTCCGGACCGACTCCCTGCTCCACGAAGGTACGACTCAATTGTGACGCGCGATAGAGTGACGCTTCAGTGTGCGAGCGTACGTATTCGACGAGGGCGGCGCGGTATGCCTCTAAGGCAGCCGCGTCAACGTCCGACACAATCTTTTGCTCATCTAGCAACGGGGCGGCAACACTATCTCACCTCAGAGACATAGCATAGCCTCAAATGGAACAGACCGTCGGCGGTTCACGCGGCATCTACTGTAGAGCGCGCCCTCGCCCATTCGGCGATGGACGGATAGGGACGCAAGATTTGGGTCAGCCAAGGCGCCGCTCCGGGCGCCATAGTCGCCTGGGTCCTGCTGGCACGGACTGTGCGGGGCTGCCGGTGTGGGCGCCACATGCGGGTTGGCCAGACCCATCAGGAAGGAGAAACGACCGCGTGTGCGCGCTACGCCGCGTCCTGGTCGTGGACGACCATCCTCACATCCGGTCCATGCTGGAAACATTACTCGTGCTGGAAGGCTTCGACGTGCGCTCCGCTGCCCATGGCCAGGCGGCGCTGGAATTGCTGCCGCGGTTCCCGCCCTGTCTGATCCTGCTAGACCTGATGATGCCGGTTCTGAACGGTTGGGACTTCGTTCCGGCCTACCGGCACAACCGGGTGGCGGACGCGCGAATCGTGATCATGTCAGCGGGCGGCGACGTACAGCGGCACGCGGCGACGCTGCAAGTCCACGGACACCTGGCCAAGCCGTTCGATCTGGACACGGTCGTGCAGGTCGCCGACCAGCACGTCCAGGCGCACCGACCGATTTCGATCACCTCCCAATAAGGGACTTTCCCGACAGTTCCTCGTTATCTCCGATGGAGGAGCGCCCAGAGCGCGGTGTCGAGTCCGAGCCAGCAACGCCGCCAGGAGCAAGCCCCCTCTGGGGACCCGCTCCACCTGCCTTCACGACGCCGTCCCCTCCTTCGGGAGGCCCGGCACCTGCTTCGTCTCCAGCTCGACGGTCGCCTCGCTATCGCCCCCGACCGGCTTGGAAGCGCCATCCAGCATCTGTGCGACAAAGCGCGCCGGCAGTGGCGCCTTCGGCCGGTTCAGCATCTTGAGGAACGGCACCGCGGCGATGAAGATAGCCAGCGGCGGCTCGATGAGGCCGAAGCCGACGGCCAGGCCAATGCCACCGTAATACCCTATGGAGCGAGGCCAGTCGATCCGCAGGGGACCAACCCGACTGGTCAGTCCGCGATCCTGCTCGGCCTGCATCGAACTCATCCGGCATTCCCCTTCCACTCGGCGTGTTGAGCTGTTCGTCTCTGACAAGCCAGC
>CALBSQ010000121.1 GCA_937967325.1 uncultured Chloroflexota bacterium | reverse complement strand
AGATTTCTGCCTGTCTCGTGGGCTCGGAGATGTGTATAAGAGACAGGAGCAGGGGTGACCCGGGTACGGGTTGTACGTGCGGCCAAGCGGGCGCGCACCTTCCGGCTGTCCGCGATGCGTCCCCTAGTCCCTGCCCCTCTGCTCCCCGGCTCAGCGTGGCGATCGGCATCGATGGAGGCGGTACGAAGACCGAAGCTGTCGCGCTGGATCCCCATGGGACGATCGTCGCCAGGGCTACGTCCGGACCCGGCAACATCCACGCCGCCGGTCGCCAGGTCGCGACGCGTTCATTGGCGGACGTGCTGACGGGCATCATGGCGGCCCTTCCCGCCGAGGCGGCAGTGACGGGATTTCACGCGGCACTCGCCGGGATCGGACGCCCGGAAGACGAGGCGATGGCACGGGCGATCATCGGGGAGATATGCACGGATCCGGCGCTTCGTTCCCATCTGGGCCACCTTATCGACGGCGGCATCGGCGTGAGCGGTGACGCCATGGCGGCCCTGGCAGCAGCGACGAACGATGATGTTGGCGTCGTGCTGATCGCCGGAACCGGGTCGCTGATATGGGGCAGGCGAAGCGACGGTGTGACGGCGCGAGCGGGCGGCTGGGGCTATCTGCTGGGCGACGAAGGCAGCGCCTACGACCTCGGCCGCCGAAGTCTCGCCGCCGTGCTGGCCGGCTACGATGGACGCTCAGCTGCAACGTCACTGACGGGGCTGGTGCTGCGCCAGTGGGGTCTGGAGGCGCCGCCCGATCTCGTCCGTCGCGTCTACGGGTCTGTCCGGGCGCGCGAGGAGATTGCCGCGCTGGCTCCCCTGACGCTCGCTGCCGCGGACGCGGGCGACGAGGTGGCCGCGCAACTTGTTCGCCGGACCGTCTCGGCCCTCGCAGACCAGGTGCGAGCAGTGGTCTGGCGGCTCGGGCTTGGTCCCGCCACCTATCCCGTCGTCTGCGCGGGGGGCCTGTGGGGCGCTCAGGGACTCATGGAGGCGGTGCAGGCGGCGCTCGCGGATTGCGCTGGAGCCACCTGCCGCCGGCTGGACCGATCGCCGGCAGAAGGGGCCGCTCGGCTGGCTGGTCGAGTCGCGCGCACAAATGGCTAGCACCAGGCCGCATTGGTCTACCGGAGTTGCAGACCGTAGGCCGCACACATAGAATACTCGCATCGGCGTGGCTCTTAGAATTGGGAGTGACCAGACATGGGCTTCCTACGCAAACTCTTGGGCGGTTCCGGAACTCAGACGGGGCCGAAGATTCCAAATCGTGCTCAACCAGAGACGGTGGACACGGTGGAACTCTGCTGGCAGACGCTCCAGGATCTCGTGGACGGAATCAATAAGGCCGGTCCAAGCGGGTCATTGGTGGGGTTACCGTTGCCGCAACGGGTCAAGCTTCGCGACGAGATCACCGTCATCGGCGAGCGGCTGGGCACCAGTCGCGCCAAGGTGAAGAACCGCCACCCGGAATACGTGTCTCAGACTGTCGGGGCGATCTGTGCGGGATTGGCGGAGCAGGCCAAGAGCGACCCGTTCTGCCAGCTTCCTATCGATCAAACCGATGACGCGTCACCAACCATTGCCCAGCGGTGCTCCGAGCTGGCAGAGGAGGCGCTCGAGCTGGAGCGGAAGGTCGAACGCGAGCGCAAGCTGGAGCACGACCGGCAGAAGCTCTAGCTGCCTGCGATGACAGGCTACTAGCTGGTTAGGTCGGCTGGCGGTGTGTACCATCGCTCCGATGGCGCAGCCGGGCGTGTCTCAATATGCCGGCCACGGTTGGTAGCCCGCGTCCAAGAATTGCCGGCTGGATATCCCATACGTGTAGCGCGCAACCGGCGGTAGCCGCCGATGCAATGTCAAGCCCTTCCGGTGGTGCATCTGCAACGCTCTTGCAACGGTCCAACGGCACGATTCAACGCGGTTGCTGCGGTTGGCGTCGTAGCATCGTGGGGGTAGGAGCTGCACAGTAGCGCCGGCAAGGAATACGGGCAGGCAAGGTTGGGTGATAGCGTGGAAACAAAGGTGGACCTGATCACGCCCGTCCGCGGCATCGCCGCATTTGTCGGACGTGGCTATGGCCTTCGGGACATTGCCGGGCTGCTGGCCATGTATCGGCAAGAGCAGCGCGGTGTTGCCCAGGCCGCCTGTCCTAGCCCTGCCCTGCGGCGTTACTCGACTCCGGCACTCCGCTCACGGTGCGCTCGCAGGCGACATTCGGGTCGGCAGCAATGGCGCAGATTCTAATCGGGGCCTGTAGCTGGACCGATCACGCTCCCTTCTACCCGCCGAGTTATGACACTGCGAAGATGCGATCGCACCGCATCAGCTATTACGCCCAGTTCTTCCCGCTGGTCGAGGTGGACTCTACCTTCTATGCCTTGCAACCGGAGCGTAACTTCGCGTTGTGGTCCGAGCGCACGCCGCCGGATTTCCTGTTCAATGTCAAAGCCTACGGTGAGCTGACCTGGCACCACCGGGACGATCAGAAGCATCCCATTACCCCGAGCGCGGAAACGTTCGAGCGGTTCACGCGCATGGTGCAGCCACTGAGAAGCAGTCACAAGCTCGGCGCCCTCCACTTCCAGTTCCCGCCCTGGTTTACCTTCGGCGACGAGTCCATGGCTTACCTGGGCAGTCTGCGCGACTTTCTCCCCGACGATCTCCTGGCCGTAGAGTTTCGACACCGGAGCTGGCTTACACCGGACCATCGTGACCAGACGCTCGGCGTGCTGCGGGACCACGGGCTGAGCTTTGTGATGGTGGATGAGCCACAAGTCGGATCGGGCAGCGTGCCCGCGACGCTTGCCGTGACCGATTCTCGTCTGGCGCTTGTTCGCTTCCATGGTCGGAATGTGCGCACCTGGTACGTGCGGGACGCCGCCAGCAGCGCGGATCGATTCAACTACCTCTATCAGCGCGCTGAGCTGGCCGAATGGGTCCCCAACGTCCATCGCGTGGCCGAGCAGGTCACGCAAGTCCACCTGCTTACCAATAACAACCGGAGCAATTTCGCCATCGTCAATGCTTTCGACTTGTCGGAGCTGCTCCAGGCGCCGCTCTTGGCGCCGCCACCTCCGATCATACGCGAGGCGATGCAGGCGCGAGATTCCGCCCGGGAAACGTAACAGAGCACGGGCCATAGCTAGCCGCCGGAACAATCGACGCGAACGACTGCATCGCGTGCCCAAGAATGACCCCGCGGACAGATCTTCCTGTCGTCGATGGCGCCAGGCGCTCGCCCCACATTAATGCCGGTTGCCGCTGGACCCGTACATCCGCGTTCCCTGCGACGACGTATATCATGTGAG
>CALBSQ010000120.1 GCA_937967325.1 uncultured Chloroflexota bacterium | reverse complement strand
AAGCAGGCCGGGCGCGTGCTCAAGTTGTCGGCAACGGTTGGCCAGACGGTGCAGGCCGGCGATCTGCTCGCCCAGCTCGACCATAGCCAGTTAGACCTGGTGCAGGAGCAGGCGCAGGCCGGGGTGGCGCAAGCGCAAGCCAAGCTGGCGGCGGAGCAGGCGGGGCCAACCGCTGAAACGGTCGCCCAAGCGCAACTCGCCGTACAGAACGCCCAGTCCAAGCTGCAGGCGATGCAGAACGGTCCGAAGCCGGCCAACGTGGCCAGCGCTCAGGCGGGGGTGGCCAACGCTGAAGCGGCGGCGGACGGGGCGGCGCAGAAGCTTTCGGCGCTGCAGCACCCGCGACCAGAGAGCGTCGCCCAGGCGCAGGCCAACCTGACGACGGCACAGCAGACCCTGAATGCCCTGCAGCATCCGCGGCCAGAGGCTGTTGCCCAGGCCCAGCTCGCCGTCGACCAGGCGAAACAGAAGCTGGCCACCGTTCAGGGAGGACCGCGCTCGGAAGCGGTGGCCCAGGCGCAAGCAACGGTACAGCAGGCGCAGGCGGCGTTGCAGGCGCTGCAGCAAGGTCCGAGCGCCGCGGACGTGCAGCCGGCGCGGATTGGTATAGATCAGTCGAAGAATTCGCTGCTATCGGCCCAGCTCAGTCGCGACGCGGCCTGCAACTTGGGCAATCCGGTGAACTCGCAGGCCGGGTGCAATGCCGCGAATGCCCAAGTGAACGCGGCGCAGTCGGGTGTCGACCAGGCGACCGCGGCCCTGGCCAAAGCGCAGCAGCCGCCGACTGCGGCGGACCTATCCAAGGCTCAAGCGGCCGTGGCCCAAGCACAAGCCGGGTTGCAACAGGCGCAGCAGCCCTACACGCAACAAGATCTGCAGCAGGCGCAGGATACGGTCAAGACGGCTCAGCAGCAGCTGACGCTGGCGCAACAGCCGGGGTCGCCGCAAGATATCGCCAAGGCCCAGGCCGCCGTTCAGCAGGCGCAGGCGCAATTGGCGCTGGCGCAACATCCCGGCTCGGCCCAGGACCTGGCGGCAGCGCAGGACGCGGTGGGACAGGCGCAGGCCGGCGTGACCCAGGCGGAGCAGAGCCTGACCTTGGCCCAACAGCCCTACACCGCTCAGGATATGCAGCAAGCGCAAATCGCGGTGGATACCGCGAAGCAGCAGCTCTCGGCGGCCCAGCATCCCTATACGCAACAGGACATCGACCAGGCCAAGGCCGCGGTCGCCCAGGCCCAGGCCACCTTGGATCAGGCGATTCAGAACGTCAAAGAGGCAACGGTGACCGCGCCGGTGAACGGGGTCGTGACGGCGGTTCCGGTGTCGGCGGGCGCCTTGGTCACCACGGGAGCCACGCTCGCCACGATCTCGAGCAAGGACGTGGACGTAGAGGTGGCGGTACCCGAAGGGCAATTGGGCGGGATTACCGTAGGTAAGCCGGCGGCCATTGGCTCCGGAGCAACGGGATCCGCTCCTATCGCCGCCAGCGTGACCAACGTGGCGCCGAGCGCGGACCCCAAGAGCCGCACCTTTGTGGTCAAGGTGGCCCCGACGCAGCAAGCGAGTGGCCTCGCCGCCGGAACATTTGCCTCGGTGACTATCACTCCGGACGAGCACAGAGATGTGCTGGCCGTGCCCACGGGCGCCCTGGTGCAGCGCAACGGCAAACAGGTAGTATTTGTCGTGGGTAACGGGATAGCCAAGGAGACACCGGTCAACGTGGGTATCAGCAACGCCCAGATGTCGGAGCTGACGTCGGGAGTGGCGGAGGGCCAGCAGGTCGTGACCCAAGGGCAGGATACGCTGGTCGACGGCGACCACGTCACGATCGCCAACCCGGCCTAGCCCAGTTCGCGAAGGGCTTCGCGGCGGTGACGGCCGAGCAGCAGTGGCAGCGCGCGCAGATGCGAAGGGCGCTGCCACTGCTGTGTGTCATCCTGCTGCTGGCCTGGGGCCTCGCCTGGCGCGTCTTCGGGGTGAGCGAGCTGGGCCAGGACGGTTTCCTGTCGGTCGACCTGGGCTTCAGTCCCCTGTCGCAGATGCTCGCCTACACCTCACTCGACGTCCACCCACCGTTGTACTATGCACTCCTGCACGTTTGGTTCCCGTTGGCCGGAATCCAGTACGCGACAACCAAGTTCGTGACGATCGCCTGCGCCGTGCTCGCGCTGGTGACCATCGAGCGCATTGGCAGGCGCCTGGGCAACTGGCAGACCGGGCTGGCAGCGGCGTTGCTGCTCGCGCTGTCGCCCGCGTTCTTGCAATTGTCTGCAACGACACGAGACTTCGTCCCCGGCCTATTCGTCTCGCTCTTTACGTTGCTATTGACGCTTCGATTTGTCGATGTTGGTGGAGGATTGCACGGACGCTGGTTCGACGGGCTCTTGCTGGGGCTGGCGACGGTTGCAGCCTTGCTGATGTGGTATCTTCACATCTTTTTCTTGCTGTTGGAAGTCGTGGTGTTCGTCTCGGCGTACGCCCAGGCTCGGCGGCGCCATGGCGGCGGAACCAAGGGAACCCTCCTCGGACCGGCGGCGCTGGTCGTCGGCGTCGCGCTGGCGCTCCCCTGGTACGCCTACGCCCTGCCCAAACTGCTCGCCAAGATGGCGGATGGAACCACCGGATACGATGCCGCCCCTCGGCTGCCATCGCCGGCTGACCTGGCGACCATTCCGAAGACGGTGGTCGGCGGCAGCGCCAGTGTGGTGACGTTGCTGGCGACGGCCGGCTGGCTGCTCGCCGTGCTCATCGGCCTAGTGTGCTGCTGGAGGCGAAGCGAGTCCCACCGTTCCGGCGCCAGCGACATGCGGCGTCCCCTCAGCACACCTGGTATTCAGGTGATCGTGCCGATCGGTCTGGCGCTCGGCTCCATGGAGGTGGCGTTTGTCCTGCTCCGGTGGCAGCGGCTGGAGAGCCTCGGTCGTTACATCGTCGCGCTACTGCCGTTCGTGGTGCTCCTCCAAGGTATTGCGCTCACGGACGCGCGGCGTTCCCTTCGCTTCGCCGCGGCGGCGGGCGTGGCCGGGGTGCTCGCTGTTCAGCTTGCCTGGTATGGCGTCCAGTCCTCGAGCGCGCCGATAGAGTGGACGCGGGATCAGCCACTGCAGTATGTCGCGGCGCACGTTCAGGCCGGCGACGCGCTGGTTTTCTCCGACCACGCTCGGCGGGCTCAATACATGCTATTAGCCAACTGGCAGGCGTCCGACGTCAACGGACAATCGTCGGCGCTTCCGGGGACCAACGGCGGCTGCGGCAACGGCCCCGCGCTGGTGAACTGTGCCGTCATCATGACGTCCGACGCCACGGAGAGTTATTTGCATTCGACTCCCCAGGAAGCTGCGCATATCATCGGCAGTCTGCTTCAGACCTCTTCGCGGCTGTGGTACGCGGAGAGCGGCGAGGCGTCGAACACTCCCCCAGTCGGCCGACAAGCGCTGGTGAGCCTGGCCTATCTGGCCTGGCAGCAGCAGATAGCCGGCACCGACTTGCAACTGTATCTCGCGGCGGCGCCGAACGCGCGGCGCCAACCCGGCGTGGTGCTCGGTGGACTGGTGGCCATCGACGCAGCTCGGTTCACGAGCCGCGCGGCGCCTGGAGGCGCCGTTGCCGTCCAAATCGATTGGCGTGACGTCCGGCCCTTGGGAGGCGACTATACGGTCTTCGTCCACCTGGACAGCGCGTCCGGCCAACTGGCCGCGCAACAGGACGGCCCGCCGGCGACGGGCCTGCGCCCGACGCGGCAATGGACTCCCGGTGAAGTGGTGTACGACCGGCATGGGGTGCTCCTGCCGAGTGATTTGCCGCCCGGCGACTATCGACTTAACGTAGGCCTGTACCAGGGACAACAGCGGCTGAACCTACCGGACGGCAGCAATCAGGTTCAGCTCGGCATCGTCCACGTCCGTTCCGGCGGCCAGTGTTGCCTGTCCTTGTTGCCACCGGATACCGATTAGCCGGCAACGATCTAGGTTCTGGGCATCTGCACCACAGCATCGCAGGCCTGCTGAATCTGCTGCATGCCCGTGTTGAAGGCGACCTCGCCATAGAATAACGGCGGTATGGCCTTTTCCCATGCGTTTTCGACGTCGGTGAAACGCAGGTTATAGGGCATGGGGAAAGGACCATTCACCGAGCTCATCCAGTTCAGGACCCGTTGGAAGACCGGCGTTATCTTCTGGATCTGGGGATCCGCCCACACCGACTTGCGGGCGCTCGGCTGGTACTGGCTGTTCAGCACCGCCCACACGCCGGCATCCTTGGACGTCTCCATCTGGATCAAGTCGTAGGCGAGCTCCGGCTGCTTACTACCAGAAAAGATGGAGAAGCACTCGACGAAGCCCTGATAGCCGCGAAGGCCCGTCGGCCCTTTCGGGAACAGCGCCCAGCCCACCTCGAACTTGGCGCCGACCTGCTTCTGGAGCACCAGCACGTTGTAGGAGCCGGACTCCACCATAGCGAACTGTCCCGCCGTGAAGGAGAGGCCGTTGGACTCTTGACGGCCCGGCGCCACGTGGTTGATGACCCGCAGATTGACGGCCCATTGGGCTGCGTCTTGCGACTTGGAATCGGTGTTGAACGTGAACTGCTTGCCATCGGCCGAGAGGTCGTCGCCGCCCCAGGTGCGGGCGAGCGAGCAGAAATCGTAGTAGGTGCTTGGCCAATAGTTCGTGCCGTAGGTCTTCTGGCCGATGTCCGTGGTCGCCTTGCCGATGTTGATGAAGTCGTCCACGGTCCAGTCGTCGGTCGGCTCTTTGACGCCACGTCGCGTCAGCAGATCCTTGTTGTAGGCGAAGAGGGCGGGGTTCCCGGGATGGAGTAGATAGGGGAGCGCGTAGAGCTTACCCTCAAAGCTGGCGCTCGTGAGCGCCGTCTGGAAGAAGTCACTCATTCCGGGGTCCTGTTGCTTGACGTAGTCGTCGATACTTCGGAACGCACCCTTGGAGACGGAATAGGGGAACCACTTGATGCCGCTAAAGACGACATCTTGCATATCGCCTGCCGCGAGCTCCGTCAGTTGCTTTTGGGCCATATCGCCGTAGACGATGTCGTCGATGCGAAGCGTGACCTCAGGATGCTTCGCCGCCCACTGTTTGGCCCAATACCGCTGCCACTCGTCACCGGCTCCGGCGTAGGTGCCGATGCTCATGGAGACCGACCGGCCCGGCTGACTTGCCGGGGCCGGTGTTGGCGTTGGCGCGGCGCTGGTGGCAGCGGAGGCGCTGCTCGGGGCGGCGCTCGTGCTTGCGGAGCTGGAAGTCGACGCGGCGCTGGTAGCGGAGGTGGCGACCGTCGCCGACGCAGTGGACGGCGCGGCGCTGACCGCCGAGGACTGCGCCGCGGACGAGGTGGTGGGGGCGGAAGCCTGACCACCACAAGCCTGCAGCAACGGAGTGGCGACGGCGAGTAAGCCGAGGGCCTGCAATAAGGCTCGTCGGGTAACCATGGTGATGTTTCTCCTCCCTCGCCTCTTGGTGGCAGCTCGCCATTCATGGTGAGGCCACCGTACGCAACGACGAACTCTGGGAGTCTAGCAGGGGATGGAAGTGCAGTCAATGGCACTACTCCGTGGCGCATACCCAATGCTTGGGATGCTATACGATGCGCAACTTTCACCCGCCGCTAAAGCGGCGGGCTAACAAGACGAAGCCCGCTTTAGCGGGCTGGATACGCTGCAAACTGGAGTAGCGTTCCATAATCTTGGTCTTCGTCCGCGTTTGTAGCGGGTACTAGCGCCCTTTAGGGTGCTTTGTCATGTTAGCCCGCCGCTTTAGCGGCGGGTGAACGCTCCGGCGCCAATACTCTCACATCCGCGTGATGGGCCCCAAGTACGCACCTCAAGCGATAATATTCACCGGCGCGCCGATCGGCGTCCAGGGCGCCAGGAACTCGATGGTGTCGAGCTGGGTGTTCACGCAGCCGTGCGAGCCGGCGCGGACTGTGCCGTCTGGGTCCATGTGCGGCAAGTTGGTGCCGGGGCCGTAGTACGGTCGCCAGGGTGCGTCGTGGATGTAGAAGCCGTCGGAGCGGAACTGTAGCGCGTAGTGGGTCGGTGAATCGGGGTACCAGAACGGCGACGTGGGCGCCCAGGGAGAGACGAACTTGAAGAAGGGGATTTTCCTCTGGATAGCGTAGAGCCCAGGCGGAGTTGGCTTGTCCGGTGCGCCGGTGGTGACGTCGGCCTGCCAAGCGACATTTCCGCCATCGTAGGCCCACAGGTGCTGTCGAGAAAGCGAGATGCCGATGGACCGCCCGTTGCCGATAGCAGCGGGGAGCGGGCCTGGCGGCGGCGCCACCGCCGCAGCCGGCTGCAGCACCGGAGGGATCCGACTGACCAGCCCGGAATACATCCAGCCGCTGCCTTGCGACGTGACGACACTGTACCAGATGGGGTTGGCAGGAGCTAAGGTCTCGCCCGCCGCGTAGCCGGCGACGGTGACAGCCTGATTCACTGGGACGCTGGCCAGC
>CALBSQ010000119.1 GCA_937967325.1 uncultured Chloroflexota bacterium | reverse complement strand
GCTATCCTACCGCCTCGGACCAACTGGCCGGCGCGAAAACGTGTGGCGCACTTGTGGGAGGGCAACGTGAACGCCGAACAAGTTCGGGTTCTCGCCGCTGCACCCGTGCTTCAACTCGGAGAGCACCGTTCTGGTAGCCGAGCGGGCAGAGCGGGACGATCAGCTCGTAACGACCTATGCACTGAAGATCAGGGAATACTTGCAAGCTCGCGCCAGGAAGGGGATCGGCATCGTGGGGGAGCCGGCGCGCCACTACTACTTTCATCGTCCGCTCCACGTGCTCTTCGGTTCGTGCTTCCGCGCCGGCTTCGTCTTGGACGGTATTGAGGAGCCGGCGTTTCACCCAGACCCGGCCGGCAACAGTCCGGCGTCATCGACGAGCAGCCCCGTTTCCTGGGATAGCTTCCCAGATTTTCCGCCGGTGCTGGCGGCACGGCTGCGATTGTCGAAGGGCCAGGGCAAGGCGGCTGGCTAGTGGGTCAGCGGTAAGCCGGGTCGCCATTTCGGACGTTGACATCCGCGCAGCCATTCCCTATAGTTGCTCCCGTCATGCAACGTAACTAGCCCGGAGCAGGCAGAAAAGCTCCAACGCTTCCCCACCACCCCACTGGCGGCCAGTGTACGGGAGGCGGTTGCTTGCTCCGAAAGCCGCGACCCTCGTGGGGTCGCGGCTTTTTTGTGCCCCTGACGCTGGCCCCGTCGTCACGGTATCGAGCTGTTGGCCACGCACTGTTGCGCGTTCTGGAAGGCACACATGTGACTGCAATAGATGTGTCCGATCTGGGCAAAACCTACCGGTATCATCACAAGGACCCCGGCCTGCGCGGGTCGTTGAGTAGCCTGTTCCGGCGACAAACGCTGGAAAAGTGCGCCGTGGTCGGCGTTTCCTTTGCCGTCGAGGCGGGAGCCGTGGTCGGCTTCCTCGGTCCCAACGGCGCCGGCAAGACGACGACGCTCAAGATGCTTTGCGGATTGCTCTATCCCAGTCACGGCGCCGCCCAGGTGCTTGGATTCACGCCGTCGCGACGGGAGCCGGCTTTCCTTCGTCAGATCTCGCTGGTGATGGGACAGAAGGCCATGCTGTGGTGGGACCTGCCGGCCATGGAGACGCTGCTGCTGCACAAGGAGATGTACAGCATCCCCAGCGGCCAGTTCCGGCAGACCGTCGATGACCTGGCGGAGTTGCTGGACGTTGGTCCGCTGCTGCGGGTGCAGGTGCGCAAGCTCTCCTTGGGAGAGCGCATGAAGATGGAGCTCCTGACCGCGCTGGTCCATCGTCCGGCCGTGCTGTTCCTGGACGAGCCGACCATCGGGCTGGATGTCGTCTCGCAACAGAGGGTGCGCGACTTCCTGCGCCAGTTGAACCGGGAGCAAGGCACTACCATCCTGCTGACGAGCCACTACATGGCGGACATTGAGGCATTGTGCCCGCGCGTGTTGCTGATCGACCAGGGGCGGCTACACTTCGACGGATCGCTCGCTACACTGGTGGAGCGTGCCGCGCCGCCTAAGCTTCTCAGCGCCGTGTTCGCCCGACCGGTGCCGGATGCGGCGATCGCGGCTGCGCTCAACGGTCTTCCTCTGCAACCAACCGACGATCCATTGCGTATCCGAGTCGCTGTGCCGCGGGAACAGACAGCAGCGGTGGCGGAGCGTCTCCTGCATGCCGGTCGCCTGGCCGACTTGAGCATCGAGGACGTTCCGGTGGAGGCGATCATCCGCGGCATCTTCAGCGAGACCGCAACTGGCGGAGGATTGCAATGAAGGCGCGCGCCCTCGGGCGGCTCACGGCGATGAACGTGATGCTGACACTGGAGTACCGGGCGGCGGTCTCGGTCTTCATCCTCAATTCCGTGGCACGGCCGGTGATCTCACTGTTGATTTGGCTCACGGTAAGCGACCAGGGCGTGCGGTTGCCGTACGGGCGTGGCCAGCTCGTCACCTACTACGTCGTGCTCGGCGTGGTATCCATGCTCACGGCGACCTGGCTCGACGAGACCCTGCCTCAGCACATCCGCCTGGGCGGCCTGTCGCCCTGGCTGCTGCGGCCAGCGCCCTACGTCTTCTACTACATCAGCGAAAACCTCGGACAGAAGCTGGTGAACCTATCTACGCTGCTCCCACTGGTTCTGGTCGTGGCATTCGCCTTCCGCGCCGATCTGCGCTTGCCCACCAGCCCTCTGCCCTGGTTGATCTTCGCTGCCTCGCTTCCGCTAGCCATGGCGATCCGCTTCTTGCTCGAGCTGGTGCTCTGTTCACTGGCCTTCTGGGTGGAGGACGTGGAAGGGGTGCTGGCCTTGCAGAGTGTTCTCGGCGCCTTCCTGGCCGGGCAATACATACCGCTGGCGCTCTTTCCGCCGTCGCTGTCCGGCTTCCTGGATGCCCAGCCGTTTCGCTACACCCTTTCGTTTCCCCTCGAAGTGCTCATGGGCACGCTCTCGGCCGGAGCACTGGCGTCCGGCTTCGCCTGGGCTTCCGGCTACTGCTTGGTCTTGTGGTGCTGTTGCCGCCTGCCCTGGCGCTCCGGCCTGCGGGCCTACTCGGCGACGGGAGCGTGAGATTCGCATGATCCGCTATCTGCGACTCTGGCGGCAGTTCGTCGTGCTGGCGTTGGTCCGGCAGGCGGAGTACCGACTCAACTTCCTGGTCAGCGTCGGCGTGGGCTTCGCCCAACTCGCGCTCGCCGTCCTTACCTTTCTGTTGCTCTATCGCTTCACCAATGACGTCGCCGGCTGGTCGCGGGCGCAGGTGCTGCTCCTGCTGGGCATCTACCGGATCGTGGAGGGGCTGCTCAGCCTCCAGATCGCTCCCAACCTACGGGCGATCGACGAGGCGATCCGGAGGGGTGACATGGACTTCCTGTTGCTGCGGCCAGTCTCCAGCCAGTTCCTGGTGAGCTTGCGCCTGCTGAGTCCCGCGGAGCTGGTGAACGTGCTCATCGGCATCGCCCTGACCATCTGCGCCGGCAACCTTGCCGGCGTACGTTGGGGTGCCGGCAACATAGCGGAGGCGTTGGCCTACGGCCTCTGCGGCCTCGTGCTGCTCTACGCCGTCTGGTTTCTGATCGTCACCTGCGCCTTCTGGTTGGTGCAGGTGGAAACCTTGCACGAGCTCTTCGTCACCGTCTCCCTCACGGCGCAATATCCGGTCGACTTCTTCCGCGGCGACGTGCGCACGTTCCTCACCTTCGTGGTCCCGGTCGCCTTTGCGACGACCTTCCCGACGAAGGCGCTCCTGGGCACAGTGCAAAGCAGGCTCCTGCCGATTGGTCTGGTGCTCGCCGGCACGGCGCTGCTGGCGACGCATCTGTTCTGGGGCTATGCAGTCCGGCACTACAGCAGCGCGAGCAGCTGAGCGGCCGCGCCGGTCCGGCGATGCGCTGGGCGTACTGATCCACGAACGGCTGCTCCTCCCCGCCCCCTCCGGCACTGACTCGGCAGCCTCCGAGCAGTCGCGCCAGATTGGTGCAGATGGTGCTAGCCGAGCCGGCCTCACGGTGCTGGTACTGGTGGCCTTCCACCACCCTTCCGACGTGGGAGCCTGGGGGCCGGGCGGACGGGTGTCTCCTGCCGGTGGGCCAGGGTCTGGCTCGCGGCGACCGTACTGGGATCGCCAGTGGGCGCCGGCAGCACCACCTGTTCGCGGATCGTTACCCCGAGCGCATCCACGACGGACTGGAGCCGTTCGAGGCTGACGCCGGCGTAGCGCGTCGCTTCGTAGCGCTGCACCTGCTGTTTCTTCAGCCCGAGACGTTCGGCCAGCGCTTGCTGGGAGAGACCTGACGCCTCGCGCGCGCGGATCAATGCCTCGGGCAGCTCGCCAAGCGAGTCAAGCTCCAAGACGGCTACCTCGCCGCGCCGCAGCGCCTCGTATTCCGTGAGCTGCGCTCGCAGTTCGTCTACCTGGCTTGCATACTGATCGCGGAGCGCCTGCCTCGCTCGGGGAGGGAGATGGCTATCCTGCCCCTCGACGCCAGTGCGCGCCTGCTCGAAGCGTTCCAGCCAACTTCCGGTTAGACGATATTGCCGCTCATTCGTGATCACGGTAGGTCTCCAAAATTGAGCGCGACGATTCCCTTCGGCCCCCCCGTGTCCCTATCGTGTTGGAAAGACTCGAGATCAAGAGTGCCCCACGGGTCCGCCGCTGACTCCGCGACGAAGAGCTCGCCACCGAACCTCGCCTTCTGGGCCGCCCGCCGATTGCTCCAGTCGAGGAGCACGGGATCGAGACGCTCCACGAGGCCGAAGTCCATACCGGCCATTTCCCAGCAGGCATCAAAGTCATTCGGCATTTCCTTGGCCGTAACGAAGCTGCCGTCGAGATACACCCGCCCGCAACCCGCCTGCCGGAGGGTATCGAGCGCTGCCTTGAGACCGGCAAGCAGCGTCAGGCGCCACGGGCTATGGCCGTACCGGGCCATAATCTCGCCCCACGTCGCCTCATGTACACCCGGCGGCAGGTTCCCCCTGGTGAGATCGAACGGCGGAACCATGAGACAATCATACCGTTGTCTCAACTCCTTCGCCACCAGCAAGAAGGGACGGGGTGTGCCGCAAGGTTGTGCAGCGACCGGGAAGCGATCTCGACGGAGCGCGGGCGTCCCGCCCGCCCCGGCGGCTCCGTCCCCCCTCGGTCTCCCCGGTCGTGAGGCGACGCGGCCGGCGGCGAACCGGGGCGGGCGGGACGCCCGCGCTCCGGTGATCAGACCCGCCACCAACCGGACGCTCGTTTGCTCTGCACTACCTTGCGTCGCACCCGAAGGGACGGTCGCGCTCAGAACGGGAGCGCGCCCGGGCCGATGGGGACCGTGTACTGGAAGTTGCCGGGCCCGACCGCCTTGTCCAGTTGAGCTAGGATCCGTGCCACGTTGTCGTGCGGGCCGGCGATGAAATAGGGCTTGCCGTCCTTGCCGCCGACC
>CALBSQ010000118.1 GCA_937967325.1 uncultured Chloroflexota bacterium | reverse complement strand
ACGGCGTTCCACTGCTGCCCGGGCTCCTGATGGGCGTCGTGGGGCAGCTCGGCCCGCTGGTTCGCTCAGGTGGAAGTCCATGCCTGCGCTGCGCCGACCTGCGCATCCTCACGACGTCCAAGCGGCCGTCGTACCCCGCGCCCATGCTCCCTGATCCGGCGGTGGCTGGTCGCGTCGGCTGGGCGCTGGCCGACGAGGTCGCGCGGCTCATCACCACACCCGAGCAGCTCACCACCAACGGGATATTGCACTACCTGTGGTCCAACGGCGCCGCCACGCAGCACCCGGTGCTGCGGACCACGCGCTGCCCCGATTGTGCGGCGTTACCGCCTTTTTTGCCACTCCGTTCACCGACCGAGCTGGTGTACCAGGATCAACCACCTGCTGATGCCCGCCGCATCCTGGGCGTCCAGAACCGACTGGTCGACCCGGTGACGGGATTGATCCGCACGTTGCAGCGCGCGGAGGTCAGCGCTGACGATCCGTCCGTCCCCCAGTGGGTGGCTACGGTAGCCGACATTGGGTGGACGAGCTTTGGGACGGACGCGGTCTACTGCGGCGGCACCGATCTGTCGGAGGAAGCCGCGCTGGCCGCGGCTCTCGGCGAAGCCGTCGAACGGTCGGCCGCCTGTCAGCCCGGCTACGGGGATATGCGCGTCGCCACGTACGGCGATGTCGCCGCGGACGCCATCGACCCACTGGCCTGGGATGTGTTCCACCCGCTTACGCGGCAACAGGCGGGCTTCCCGTACCTCGCGCCGGCGCACGAGCAACCGGTGAGCTGGGTGTGGGGCTACGCCCTGGGGGAGCGGCGCCCGGTGTTGGCGCCGGCGGCGCGCGTCTTCGTGCCGTTCCGGCCGCTCGTCCCGGGTGATCAGACCGACGTGCCGACGCTGAGCGGCTTCTCGACCGGCAACACGCTGGAAGAGGCGACGCTGGGCGCCGTGCTTGAGGTGCTCGAGCGTGATGCCTTCATGCTGGCCTGGGCGAACCGACTGCCCATGCAGCGCCTGGAGATCGACCGCTTGTCGGCGGACGATGTTGGCGCCTACGTCGCGGCGTTCGAGGACCGTGGGCTGCAGGTCCGCTGCTCCGCCATCCGCCTGGACCTGGGATCCCACCTCGTGGTGGCGATGGCACGGGCCAGCAAGCCGAATGAGCCGGCCACGGTCATCGCCACGGCAGCCGATTTGGACCTGACGAGCGCTTGCCGCCGGGCGCTCAAGGAGCTCGTCGCCAACCGGCAGTACATTCGCCACGAGATGCTCCGGGCGCAGGGCCGCTTCCCTCCACCCGATCCGGCGCTGATCATCGACCAGGCGGCACACGGCTTGCTCTACGCGCGTCCGGACATGGTCGGTCCGCTCGACCCGTGGTGGGAACCGGCTGGCAGCGTGCCCCTGCCGCCCGCCGCGCCGGCGACATCGCCGTGGTCCAGGCTCTTTTGTTGTATCGGGGCCATCGCCCAGGCCGGGCTGCAGGTGTTCGTGGTCGACCTGACGCCACCCGAGATCAAGGAGCTTGGCCTCTGGACGGTGAAGGCGCTCATTCCCGGGACCTACCCGATGAACTTCGACAGCCGTTGGCCGCACTTCGGCGGCGTCCGGATGCGCAACGCACCCGTAGCCGCCGGCCTGCGGGCCGACGCTGTGCCCTTCGAGGAGCTCAACCGGGTGCCGCATCCGTTCCCGTAGCGCGATAACGAGATAACGAGGGAGTCAGTTGCCATGGGTGTTGCCATTACCGGGGGCGGCGACTAATGTGCAATTTGGCGACAACCGTGGTGGCGGAGAAGCCGGGGCCGCGATTGCGATCGGCGGCTAACCAACCAGGGCGGCCGCGGTCGCGTTTCATCCGGCGATGGTCGTCCGCGGGACGGGGGATACCGCTGTCGGTCAGGTCGGCCGGACCGCGGCCCACCGCACGGGGGCGAATGGCAACGCGCACACCAACTGATCCATGAGTCGAGCTTGACAAGCAGGAAGCAAAAGCGGCCTGGACGGAAGCTGGGGTATTCGCATGTTCCAATATCAGCACCCAATCGCCTGGATGTTCCATCGCTCTACGAGTAACACCGGCTGGTTACCGAGCGCGGCCGCTACCTGGCCGTTCCCTCCGTCCCCGCCGGCGGCAACTGGCGGCCGGGTCACCGGACCGAACGTCCGGCTGCCGGCCCCCGCGCCGGTCACGATGCCCCTCAGTGAGGCCATCGCCATTCGGCACTCCTGCCGGCAATTTACCGGCGGGCCATTGACGCTGGCGGTCCTCTCGACCTTGCTGCGCGGCGCCTATGGCCACCAAGGCACCGCCGTGCTGGGCGGAGTCGCGTTCCAGGAGCGGCCGGTTCCCTCGGCCGGCGCCCGCTACCCGTTAGAGCTCTCGCTGCTGGTGTTGGATGTCGAAGGGATCGAAGGCGGTATCTACCGCTACGCCGCCCTTGAGCACGCGCTCGCGCCGGCCGGCCCGGCGCCGGCCAGGGCACTCATCGCCGACCTGTTCCTGGGACAGCCCTATCTCATGAACGCCAGCGTGATCGTCTTGCTCACCGCCGTCGTGGAACGGCTGCTGGAGCGGTATGGGGACCGCGGCTATCGCTACGTGCTCTTCGAGGCCGGCCATGTGGCCCAGAATGTCGCACTCTTGGCAACGGCTTCGGGGCTCGGGGCTTTGAGCCTCGGCGGGTTCCTGGACGACCAGCTCGCGGGCCTCCTGGGGCTGGATGTCGAGCAAGAGATCCCCGTGTACGGAATCGCCCTGGGGATACCGGCCACACGCGATCGCGCGCTGGCGCGCAGCCTGGGCATGCCATCGGGATGGTGAGGGCACGATTTTGGTGGCGTACGGTTAGTGGTTCGTCCACCAAGTTCGCGGAGGTTCCCAGCGCCAGGCGCCGTCCTCCCGTTGTCATCCTGAGCGCAGCGAAGGACCCCTGGCAAACCAAGCCAGCCGCCTTTTGGGTCCGCGCAGCGCCGACGGTCACGTCAGGGGTCCTTCGCTGCGCTCAGGATGACAACGGCCGGGCCACACGGCAACGGGAACTTCCCCGAACTTGGTAGATACACCAGTTAGGCACGGTTCAGCCCAGGTGGGGTCAGACATGACCGTTTGGGTTCCGCTACCAGAGGCGCGGCGGCCCAAAGTGTCATGTCGTTTTGAACCGTGTCTTAGCGGCGCATCCAGCAATTTCGGGGGACTTCCGGTGGCGACGGGACACCCGGCGAATAAATTCGCGGACTTCGCAGGTGATAGCCGCGACTTTAGTCGCCAGGGTCCCGTCGCCACCAGACGGTCCCAGGACTTCGTAGATGCACCACTCACGGCTGCTGCACCTGACCCAGCAATCCGACGAGCGCCTGGATCTCCTTGAGCACCGGCTCGCCGATGCCGGTGAGTCCGAGCAAGGGGACGGCCTGCGCGGTAAGGAGCTTGGTGAGTATCGAGGTATTGAACGGCCAGACGGGGACACGCTGCTCCGACGCGTAGGTCTGTTGCATCAGGTCCAACCGCTTGGCGAGATCGGCGGCCCTGGCCGGGTCGGTATCGCCCGCGCAGGCCAGCAACTCACGGGCAACGTCGTTGATGGAGTTGCCGAGCGCATCGAGGCGTTGGCGCACCAACGCACGCTTGGCCACCATGATCTCGTGGACGCTCCAGAGCGGCCAGAAGAAGCTGATCCCGGCAAAGGCGAGCGGGATGATCAGCAGCTTGGTGAACAACGGGGCGTAGGCTGCCGCGAGAGCGTGATACGGGGTGACCGGACCGACGACGATCCAGCCGCCCAGGAACAGGCCCGCCATACTGACGATGAGGGCGTTGGAGAGGCAGAGCTGGCCGAGCGGCTCCAGGCCGCCGCAGCCATCGGGATGCTGCAGCAGCGGCGTCACGTCGAAGCAGCGGCCCAGCTGCCAGACCTTCCAGCCTACCACGCCCATGCGCCAGGCCATCAGCCCGATCGTGAAGCCGACCAGGCACTCCCCGCCGAATTCGGCGATGGTAAGCAGTCCAGTGTAGGTCGGGGAGAATCGCACCTGGTACCAGGTCACTACGAGCACGGCGAACCCGATCCCCATAGCACACTGGCCGGGGTGATTCAGCCATGACTCAATGTTCTGGATGAAGGCCGCGTACTGCCCCTCCAACGGCGCCGCAGCGGCCGCTGGCGTTGTCGACGTGCCGGCAATAAGGGAACGGTTCCACAATGCGCCGAGCGTCCAGGGAATCCGCCACATAAGCACATCGAAGGCGAGCAGGGCGGCGGCGGCGATGACCCATCCGCTCAAGAACATTGGCGCGCCGGAAACGGTCAACCGGCCGGTGAGCACTGCCACCGGCACCACCAGCATGAGCCAGGGTAGCAGGCGCAACAGCCAGCAGAAAAACCGGCCGCGCACGGGCTGAAACGTCGCCACAGCATCAGACACGGTGACAAGTGGCGCCCGCACGACGCTTCCCGGCAATGACGGCGCCGACGTAACTGCAGACATGTCCGGTGACCTCCACTGCACCACCGGTTAGTGGCGCGGCTGCTCGGCGAAGGCAGCAACCAGAACACGGGATCACTATAGTATAGGGCGGCGGCGATCGCCGTGTGGTCTGTGGCCCGGCGGTACCACACGACATCCATTTGGATACGCTGAGCGCCGGGACGGCCGCGGACACCGTCTGCAGGTCTCTAAGAGGAGCGAGCAGTGACCAGCGCAGGCAGCGAGCTCGCGAACGCGAGCGCAGGGACTCGTCGCACCCGCTTCAGCGACGTCTGTGGCAGCATCGATGAGTTGAAGCGCACGTTGGACGAAGAGCCGGATGCTGCTGCCGAGGTGCTCGATGCGCTCATTGACGATGCCCTGTTCATGGAGGCGCGCATGGAGCTGCAGCTGGGGGAGTACGAGCAGTTCCGCGAGCAAGTCTCGGCCATCGCGGCACGACTGCAGGCGATAGAGGGCTCGCGCCGCCAGGAGGCGCTGGCGCTCGCCCCTACGCTGCGAGTGCTGCTTGGCCAAGGCCGGACGTTGACCGGCGCGGAACGCTCCGACGTCACCGGCCTGGCCGAGGCGATTCGCCAGGTTGCCCAGGATCTGGAAGACAACCTGGGTCGCTACAAGACGCTGGCGCTGGCGCTGGCGCGCGCCTATCGCGATGTGCGCGGCAGCCGCCCCTGGGTACTGGATGAGCAGGAGGCCCAGGAAGTTGGGGCGCTGCCGGGTGAGCCGGAGTGGTCGCGCTGGCTACCGCCCTCGCCCCACCGCGAGCGGATCATCCGCTACCTGCGTGCCGGTCGGGCCCACCTGCTGTCACCGGATGGTGAGTCCCCAGCGGATAGTCCGCCGCTGGTGCAATTCGAGGACGGCGGCGTCATGCCGCTGCCGGTGGTGCGCTGGGCCGAGGAGGTGCGCAACTTCTATCCCGCCGGGTCGCCGCCACACCCAAATGGGCTGCGGTATCGGGGGAGGGAGGAGCCCTCCTAATCCTCGCGGCGGCTATCAGTGAGTGGTGCATCCTGCAAAGTCAGGTGGCAATTGGCCCCTGGCGACTGACGTCGCGGGCTACACCCGGCAAAGTCCGCCTTCGCGGACTCCCAGGGGGCCAGATCCACATGCCGCCGGCCCGCTCGACCCAGCCCGCGAAGGCGGGCTTCGCCCGGCGGTAGCGCGCGAATTTATTCGCCGGGTGTCCGTCGCCACCGGAAGTCCCCCGAACTTGGTGGACGAACTACTAAAACCCCGGCCGTGACGGGGTGCGCAGGCCGCGCTCGGTGAAGAGGTGTGCCTCGTAGGCCATCTTGACCTCGAACTGCCCGCGAATGGCGTAGAGCCGGCCGTTGGTGAGGCGCACCGACAGGCGCACGATACGGTCGCGTAGGGCCGCCATCAGCCGGCCATCCCGCCACTCGGGTGTCCAGGCCGTCGAGTCGCCGCGGAACGGGACGCAATCGTCGTGGCGGTAGCCATCCAGCGGCTCGCCGTTGGCGTCGAGCACCTGGAAGCGCGCTTCGCCCTGCGGCGCGGCGACGTTCAGGACCGGCTCGCCCCCCTTCCAGAGGAGCAGGCGCGTCACCAACTCGCCGGGGCCACCCTCCGGCTGGAGATAGACGAAACCGTCGCGCCGGAGCGTGTGCAGGAGAATGGCGCCCTGGCGGCTAGCCGGGTTCATCCGGATCTGGGCGTGCTCGCCCTTGGCCGCGCTCGAGTAGATGCGCAGGTGATCGCCCACCGCTACAACACTGTAGGGGTAGATGCAGCCGGCGCCGTGGGCGCCGGGGTCACTCGTGGCGAGGAAGGGATCACGCGTGGTGCGCTGAAAATGCCAGCCGTTGTAGCTGTAGGCGAGCTGACAATCGATCGTGCCCAGTAGGTATTTGTTGGCGGCGTCGACGACCGGGCTGGTGTGGTAGAGCCAGAGCAGGCCGATGAAGAGGTGCTCGTAGGGGACGACCGGCATGCCGTAGACCTCCGCGCAGGGCGTATCCAAGGCGTCAGCTTGCAACGCCAACTCCGGCGGGCTGAACGTCTGCCAGTCCCGGGTCTCGACCAGGGCGATGCGCCGGTCGTTGAGCGCCGGCCGTACCGCCAGGACATGCGACTGGCGGTAGGGATTCCAGAAGGCCGCGGCGATCGGGTCGGCGCCGAGCGGATGCCACGCCGGCCCCTCCACGTGGCGCCAATGCAGCCCGTCGGGCGAGGTAACGAGGCGCGAGGCAAGCCCTCCTTCGGGCGTTCGCTGGACCACCAGGCCTTTCAGCCAGGCGTCCGAACCGGCTGCCTGGGAGTCGAGGTAGGGGCCGCTCCACTCGCCGAAACGTTCCAGCCCGAAGAGCTGGTGGGGACAGACACGATCAGCCAGCGGCGCCAGCTCGCTGAGGTCGGGAAGCCGCCAGCGGATTCCATCGTCGCTCTCGGCGACGACCGGGACGAAGCGCCCGTTGCCGGCCTGACCCTGGTACAGGCAACGCCAGCGGCCCGACTCCGGATCGCGGAAGACCGTTGGGTAGCCCCAGGCAGGATCGACGAAGGGATCTTCCAGGGTCCCTTCGGGAACCAGCGTCGGGCGCCCGATGTGCCGGCTGAGATTATCCCGCCGGTGCAGGTACCAATCGTCGAAGAAAAGCAGCGTGAAGACCTGGTCGTGCATCCTATCCTTCCCTGTGTGCATGAGCGGCGCCCGGCAGGCCGGCATGTCCAAGATGGGAACCGATCCTTGGCAAAGGGGCCCTGCCCGTGCCCTACGGCTCGCTGGCCGGCTCGCAGAGCGCCTGATAGGGCCGGTAGCCGAGCGCCTTGGACATCTCGAAGGCCCGATCGAAGACCACTTCCAGGATGGCGGGGATCTCGGCGTCAACGAGCCGGCTGGCAGGGCCGGTCACGCTGAGCGCGGCGATGACGCCGCCGGAGGCATCCCGCACGGGGACACTCAGGGAGCGCTTGCCGACCCCGGCCGCGTCGTCGTCCATGTCGTAACCGCGCAGGCGGATTGCCTCGAGCTGGGCCTGCAAGCGGTCGACCGTCAGCCGCTCATGCAGGGTGGCGAGGAGCTGCCCCCCCCGGACCAGCACGGCTTGCTCCCCCTCCGGCAAGAACGCCAGGAGGACGCGACCGGCGGCACTGGTATACGGATAGAAGCGCCAACCGCCAGTCATCGTCTGACCGGGCGGATAGTTGGCGGTGAGATAGCGGAGGAGCTGTCCGCTCTCCAACCGGTACAGGTCGCCGCGTAGCTTGAGCTGCTGCGCCAGCGCATCCAGGTGAGGAGCGGCCCGCAGGATCAGCTCATCCGTATCGGCAAAGCGATAGCCCAGTTCCAACGCCCGCACGCCCAGCCGGTAGCGGCCCGTGGCGTCGTCCTGCGCCACATACCCACGCTGTTCCAGCGCCGCCAGCAGCCGGGAGGTCGTACTGGGACTGGAGCCGAGCGCTCGGGCCAGCTCCAACACGCCCAGTTGTGGCCTTCGGGCACTGAAGGTCTCCAGCATGGTGAGCGCGCGCTCAACCGCCTGGGCCAGTTGGGGCACGGCTTCCTGCTCGGAGCCATGCCGGCGATGCGTAGATGCTGCCGCTCGTGCCGTCGCCGGCGTACCTGCCATGCTCGATGCGCTCCTGATTCGCTCACTACTTGGCGCTGCTACCAGCAACGGCCCACGCCGGCTGCTCAGAGCGGCGACCGGGTGACCACCCACACGAGTATACCAACTGCCGGCGGATACTGCAATCATGTGCTATAGGATGCCACAATCTATCAAAAATATGGAATACTATTGCATTGACACCACAGAGGCGGTGAATGATGCAAGCTTATTCCATATATGGTGCTCTAGTGGAGAGGAGCGTCCGATGACTCAACCAGACCATCGCTCCATCGAGGCGAGGTGGTACACGCGCGCGACCTTCCTTCGTATCGCCGCGCTCGGCGCAACCGCGATTGTCGGTGTTCCGCTGCTTGCGACGTGCGGCCAGGGCGGAACGTCGGCGCCGGCGACCAGCCCGGCTCCCGCGGCGCCGTCTGCCGCCAGCGCGGCGCAGGGTGGCCAGCCAGCGGCAACAACGGCGAGCGCAGCCGCGACCAGCGCCCGCGATACGGTCACCGGAACCGCCGCGACGAGCGTACAAAGCGCCGGCAGCGCCTCTGCCGCGGGCAAAGGACAGCAAACCCTATCTCTCTGGGATCGCATGGAGCCGACCTACAACAAGTTCTTCACGGCCTGGCTGCCGGGGTTCCGGGCCGCCCACCCCAATCTCAACGTGGAATACGTGGCCTTCGGTGAGGGCAACTGGGAAAAGCTGGTGGCCGCGATGGCCGGCGGCACACCGCCCGACGTGGTGATCACCAACTCCTGGCGGCCGCGCTACTTCGCCAAGCAGAAGCAGGCCATCGTCCTGGATCCCTACATCAAGACGTCCCAGCTGGATGCCCAGGACTTCCTGCAGGGCATCTACAAGGCCATGAGCGTGGACGGCAAGCAATACGCCATTCCTCAGTACGTCAACACCAACCTGATGTACTACAACCGCGATCTCTTCAAGAAGATGGGCTTACCGTCGCCGACCGACGACTGGACCCAGGACCAGTTCGTGGATGCCGCCGGCCACCTCACGAATGGTGCGCTCCCGGTGCGGCAGGTCTGGGGCATGAGTGTCAATCCCACCGGCGTGACGGTGCGCGCCTGCTCCCTGTTGTGGGGACGAGGCGCCCAATACAACGATCCGGACAATCCGGACGTCTTCACCTGGGGCCTACCCCAGAACGTGACCGCCTTGCAGTGGCTCTACGACCTGACCTGGAAGGATCGCGACAACGCCGCAACCAACGACGACCGAGGCGGCGAGGCGGAGGATGTGGCCTTCTTCCAGAGCGGGAAGACGGCCATGTTCCTGGAAGGCGCGCACCAACTGCTCACCTGGAAGGACAAGGCCAAGGTCGACTGGGACGTCGCCGCATTGCCGGTTGGCCCCTCCGGACGCGGCGAGCGTGGCGCGGTCGATGGCTACATTATCCCGGTCGGCGTGAAGACTCCGGACAGCTCCTGGGTGGTGCTGGAGGGCATCACCAGCAAGGAAGCGAACCGCCTGCGCAGCGACCTGGCCGGGCTGCCGCCGGCGCGCAAATCCCAACTCGAGGGGTGGGCCAGCTCCATCCCCAACAAGAACATCAAGAGCGGCATCCCGACCGACGCGGTCCGGCCCGACCCGGCGGCGCTCTGGCCGAGGGCGGCCGACATCTCGGGGCCGCTGGGCGACATCTGGACCAAGCTCTACATCAAGCGCCAGTACGGGGTCCAAGACGCACTGAAGCAGGCGAACGACGTCGTCACCGGCATCCTGGGCGCGTCCGCCGCGAAGTCATGATCCAACAACAAGGCAGCCGGAAGCGGGCTAGCGTAAAGGGGCATCGGCGCGGCCAGTACACCCAGGGCTGAAGCCCAGGGCTACGTTTACGAAGCACCCTGAAGGGCGCTGGACTAAGCTGGCTGCATTTTCGGAGCGCGCACGATTCGGTGTCGTGCCCGGTTTACCGGGCTTTGTAATCGTAGCCTGCTCCTTTAGGGGCAGGCGCTCTGCTGGCCGCGGCACGGGCAACCTTCGCCAGCGGCGCCATTCTACCCACATGGGCGACCATTGCTTCCGGCCGGGCTACGGACGGGACACTACCATACGCAGACGAAGCTGTTGCCGGCCTTCGGCCACGTAGTCGGGGCGGCCGTTTTCCAGGCCATAGCCAATCTCGATCAGCGGAACGCGATCCATGCAGAAGACGACGCGCTCGGCCAGGGTACCATCTTGTGGCCGGTGGTACGCGGCCAGAACCTGCTGAAAGAAGGTCTCGCCGTACTCGCGGCGCCAGGCGAGGTCGCCGGCTGGATCGCCGATGCAGACATCCCCGAAGTCGTAGACCCCGGTGAGTCTGCCCTGCGTTGAGTCGAAGAGTATGTGATCGGCGCCGAGATCACCGTGGCAGAGGGTTTGCTCGTAGGAACTGAGGCGCGGATTGTCCAGAAAGGCCTGGAAGCGCTGGGTGACCCAGCGGCGCTCGTCCTCCACCAGGGCGGGAAATATGCCTTCACGGACATGGGAGTAGACGCCTTGCCAGTGCGCGGGCAGGTCCAGTCGCGGCGGCGCCACACCACACTCCAGCGCCTGGTCCACCGGAGCATTATGTAATGTCGTGAGGAATCCCCCCAATTGCTCCGCCAGTTGCACCCTCACCGCTGGCGGCAGCGCGGCGAGTGTTTCGCCGCGCAGGGGATCGCCCGGGATCATCTCGTAGCCGGCGAGCCGGCAGGCGCCACCATCGTCGCGGGCGCTATAGCGGAAGCCTGGAATGGGGAGCGGTAGACGACGCGCGAGCTTGGGGAGCAGGCAGACCTGGATGGCCAGCGCCCGCGCGCTGTCGTCCGAGCGAGGAATGAGGAAGATCCAGCGCCCATCGACGAGCCAAGCATCGCTTTCGCCGCCCCAGCCGTAGTGCGGCATCAGACGCAACTGCCGCGCCGGCAAATCGGGGGCGTGCCGGCGGAGGAACGCGCGTACCGCGTCGGGGCCTTGCTTCATTACTATCACCTCAGGGCCTCACTTCGAACCTTTTATGCTACTCGAGCGTAAGGCATGTGAAGAGCTGGAAGGCTTGGCTCAGTGTGGTGGCTGCCGACCAGAGGAGCGGATGTGGACGAGGTGGAGCGCGAGGCAATCGCGGCGCTGCGGCAGGGTGAGATCGCCGGACTGGAGACGCTGATCCGGCTGCACCAGCTCCGTGCTCTGCGCACCGCCTATGCCATCACGGGCGACCGTATGGCGGCGGAGGACGCGGTTGCCGACGCCTACCTGTCCGTCTATGAGCACATCGGCCAGTTTGACTCCGCTCGCCCCTTTGGGTCCTGGTTCTCCCGCATTGTTGCCAATCGCGCGGTGAGCGAGATTCGGCGAGCGCGACGGGCAGCCACGGGCGACGCGACCGAGCTGGCCCTCGTTCAGCGAGCGGACCCGGCGCCGGGACCGGAGGAGGAGGTCGTGCGCCACGAGCTTCGCGACCTAGTCGTGCTGGCGATCAAGAGGCTGCCGGCAGTACAGCGAGCGGCCCTGGTCCAGCGCTACTACCTGGACATTGATGAGGCCACGATCGCCGGAATGAGTGCATGCCCGGTGGGGACGGTAAAGTCGCGGCTGCACGCCGCCAAGAAGAGGCTCAGGGCATCCTTCGCCGAGCTTCGTCCAGGCGTTCCCGCCGGCCGATCGGAAGACCGGCGGGTGCTGCGGCGCGTGCTGGCGACGTATCTGGAGGAAGCAGTGCCGGCAGACAGCAGCGTCTGGCCGGCGGTGCAACGCCGCCTGCGGTTCCTGCTCCAGGAGATCCCCAACGCGCAAATGATCACGACCAGTCCGCTCGCGGCAGACGAGCAGCCACCTCCCACACCAGACTTTACGACACGGCCTCCCAACGGAACCTATCTGCTGATGGGTCCACCCCGCTCGGGAACCACCATGTCCCTCGTCGGGGCCGAGCGTGTGGCCGGGTTCCCTGTCCTCCGGTACGAGGGGCCGGCGTGGCAACTGGCCCGCGTCGAGTACTCCCCTCCTGAGCCTCGCCGGGCGGACGGGTTCGGCCCGCCCCGCTACGCCTGGCATATGCCCGCCGTGATCCTGACCTACGAGTCGCCTCCCCTGACGGCGAAGCTGGTGCAACACGGGAACCCCTTTCCCGGCCAGACGATCCGCGTGGTGCGGGACAGCACCACCCCGGTTGGCGAGACGGTGCTGCGCGTCGAGCAGGTCGCGGGCGCCGACTACCTCGTCCGCTGCCGCCCCAGCGATGGCCTGGTGACCGAGGTCCAGTTCGCCACCACCATCACCCGGGTGTTCGTCCATTTCGACCCGCCAACCGATTGGGCCACGGCAGCCGATTTTGTCGGCTGTCTCCAACCCAGCCAAAGGAGCATCGCCATGGATCTCTCCCGCCGCACCTTCCTGAGCACCGCCAGCGGACTGGCGGTGGTGACGATCGCCGGCTGCGGCACACTGACACATCTGCCCGGCGCCTCCGGCCGACCGACCCGCGTCGCCGGAGTGCAGCCCGGCGGGTCGACCAACACCGAGATCAAGCGGCTGCAGGAGGCGTTGGAGACGTCGGTAGCCGCGCTGGCCGGCACGAAGACGCTCTCGATCGACCCTAGGATCATCTGGGTCACGCCGGCGGACGGCGCCCACGTACCGGATGGGCAAACACCGGACGCGAGCGTGGTCGACGCCTTGGGCCAGATGCTGAGCTCTGCGAACGCCGCGCTCCGGTCCGATCTGGTGGCATTCAGTTGGAGCGTCATCCAGCGATCAGGCGGCACGGCCACGGCGATTGGTCCGGACGCCGTGGCGCGGCAGATGGTGAGGCGCCGGCTGCTCCGCCCGCTGGACGACCTCCTCCGCACCACGCCGCTGGTCAAGCAGGACGACTACTTTCCCGGCGCTTGGGAGGCCAGCGACATCGACGGCAAGCTCTACGGGCTGCCGCTTGGCATCATGCCGACCATGCTGCTCTACGACAAGGAGCTCCTCGACGCTGCCGGGGTGACGGTGCCGGACGGTGGTTGGGGTTGGCAGCAGTTGCTGGAGGCCGGCCTCCATCTGACCAAGCCGCCGACGCAGTATGCGCTGGCCGCGACGACGCTCAACGTGGGTCTGTTCATCGAGCAGAACGGCGGCGCGATCATCAGCCCGGATGGACGGCAATGTCTGCTGGATCAGCCGGCGGCGATCGAGGCGGCGGGATTCTATGCCAGCCTGTTTCAGCCGCGCACGATCGTCGCTCCCCAGGGGAACGGCGGCATCGCTTTTGCTCAGGGCATGATGACTTCCGGGAGCGCGCGTTTCGCCTTGCTGCCGGGATGGGCCAGCCCCGGCGTCCCCACCGACATCGGGACACAACGCCTCCACCTGGCTGAGCCGTTTCACGGGAAGGCGCCACACGCCGGCCTGACCTTGCAGAGCCTCCTGGCCATGACGAGCGCGGCGACCGATCCATCCGGTAGCTTCGCGGTGATGGCGGCGCTGGCCGGCGAGCTGCAGCGGCGGCTCTACGTGCCGGCGACGCTCGCCGCGGCGAAGACGGTCGATCCGCGGCAGCAGGGACTGCATCTCAATGCCGAAGAGCAGGCGGCGATCATCCAGACCGCCCGGTACGCCACCTACGGGCGGGCAGTCGGTCCTGACGTCACTCCTGCGATGCGCACATTAGAAGCTGCGTTGCAGCGCGGGCAGGACCCTTCCCAAGCCTGCCGAGCGGCCACAAAGGCCATCAATTCGCTGCTCGCCGCCAGCGAATCAGGGTAAGGGTTGCCCCGTATCGCAATATCTGTACCCACCAGAACGACCCATGGCGTCGTCAGCCGGGCGCTGAACGCACCAATTAGGTCCAATACGGTTCAGTTAATGGTCTCGAGCGTGGGGAGGTGGCGGCGGCGACTGCGGTCTGCCGCCAGAGTCCGGCACTGCGGTGCGACGGCCGGCTGCCAGTGGGAGCGAAGCTATCATATCTGGGACGGAACGTGCCCCTTTGTCCCGACCGCGATATCCCCGCGTGCCGCAGACGACCCTCCCCAAATGAAAGGGACCGCAGTCCCCCGGTCGCTTGGCGGCAGACCGCAGTCGCCGCCCCGGCGCCACCTCCCCACGCTCGAGACCCTTAAGGCATGGGTCAAAACGACATGACACTTTGGGCCGTACCGCCTCTGGTATCGACACCGAGACTGTCATGCGTGGCCCCACGGGGACTGAACCATGCCTAATTGAACCGTATTACCATTGGGTCCCTACGGAGTGTCCGGGGACTCGTCGGACTGAGTGGCGGGGAGGAAGAAGAACCAGTAGGGGTAGCCGGACGCGCGAAGCGCTCGCTGTGCCTCGCGCACAACCCGCCCGGCGGCGGTGCGCTGGTAGAACCAGGATTCGGCCGAGCGCGCTTCCGGCACGTGGTCGGCCAGGGCCAGGGCTGCCTCCTCGTAGTAGGCCCGCACGTCCGACTGGACCTGGGGAGGCGGCGCTGAGAGCCCCGCCTGCCGCCAGACCTCCTGCCAGGGCATCCCCTCGGCGATGCGAACGAAGGCCGCGACCGCGTCGGGGATATGGCGGGCGTCAACGGCGCGCCCGACGACGGTGCGCCCGCTGCGAGCGTGCTGGCGCTCGTAGGCGGGGCGCAGGGCTTTGGCCTCATCCACGGCCGCAGGCAACGCCGGATCGAAACGCGGGGGCAATGGGCAGGCGAGCGGCTCCTCCGCCGCGTCGGTGATGATCTCGGGGAAATCGATCAGCACCGGTCCGGCGGGGGCGCGCAGCAGCGAGAAGGCGGCATCCAGGACCCGGCGTTGGAATACGGGATCGTCGGGCCGGCCAAGCGGGCGACCCAGCGGGAACTCGCAGTGCAGGGCGCGGGGCGGGTGTAGCCGCTCGGTCTGCGAGCGCACCGACGAGATCATCACCGTCGCCAGGCCCTGCGCTTCCAGCACGTGCGCGAGCGTACCCACGGTACGCGTGCAGATGGGTCAGACGGGGGTTAGCAGCACCACGTTGGCGCCGCTGTCGCGCAACACTTTGGCGGCAGCCGGCCCGGTGTCCAGGCGGATCGTGGACATCGTCTCGTCCAGATTGCCGACAAAGGCAATGTGGCGCGGGGAGACCGCCGCGATGATTCCCTCCTCGGCCATCTCGTGGAGCCGGTCCAGGGGAAACACGACGTTGCGGTCGGCGACGAAGCCGGTTCGGTCGAAATTCTGGCTGGTGTGGCTCAGCACCAGCGACCGGTTGGCGGCATCGAGGACGCGGTAACTCTGATCGCCGTTCCGGAATCCCCAGTCCGGCTGGTCCGGATGGCGAAGACCGGCGGTCGTCACGACGGCGACGGTGGCGTTCGCCAGGGGTGGCGGGACAGTGAAAGCAGTCGTCTCAAACACGGGCACGGGGTATCGACTGGCCCCGGCGCGTACTACGGCATCGCTCATGGACTGCCTCCCATCAGTAGTCTAGCGCACATCGCTGGTGGGGGGAGCGGCCCGCGCTCCGGCATCCCAACGCAGACTCTACCGGCGACATCGGTTGGTGGGGAGAGGCCAGGCCCCCTCACCGGCTTCGCCACCTCTCCCCCAAGTCTGGGGGAGAGCGGTGGCGGCAATACAGGCTGCCAAACGGGCCCGTCCCCCAGACTGAAAGCAGATCAGTGTTTGGAGTGCATGTTTCCGGCGCGGCTCTCCCCCAGAATTTGGGGAGAGATGCCGAAGGCAGAGCGGGGGGCCGCTGCCCGCACCAGCCACTCTCCCCACGACGGCGGTATCCGTTCCCACCACCGCTCTCCCCCAGACTTGGGGGAGAGGTGGCGAAGCCGGTGAGGGGGCCTGGCCTTCGATCACGTACCCGGCCGACGCCGCACTGGCGAATC
>CALBSQ010000117.1 GCA_937967325.1 uncultured Chloroflexota bacterium | reverse complement strand
AGATTTCTGCCTGTCTCGTGGGCTCGGAGATGTGTATAAGAGACAGCCCTTGCGACCCGCCCAACGGGAGACGCCGGCGGTAAGGGTCCGCTGCCAGCCAATCGAGGAGATTCGACGATGAGCGCACTCTCCCATAGGAGGTCCAGCCGCCGTCTTCTCGCGGCGGCGATATCGATGCTGCTCACGCTGCCGTCCGTGGGGCCGGCGTGGGCTCAGGCCTCGCCAACCTGCGCGTTCGTCCTCGGTTTCGCCACGTTGCACGGCCTCATCCCGAGCGTCGTCGGAGGCTGCGTGGACAATGAGCAGCACAACCCCAGCAACGGCGACGCCCTCCAGCATAGCGCCGGCGGGCTGCTGGTCTGGCGCAAGGCCGACAACTTTACCGCCTTCACCGATGGCTCCCACTCCTGGGTCAACGGCCCCAATGGCGTGCAGGAGCGTCTGAACAGTCAGCGGTTCGCCTGGGAAGCGAACCCGGAGGGGCTGCCCGTGATCAGTCCCCAGCCGTCCTCCGGCGCCGACTGGCCAACGTACCATCATGACCAGTCGCGCCGCGGCCTGGCCAGCAACACGCCGCCGCTTTCCTCCGTGCAGTCGCTATGGCAGTCGCCAGGGCTGGATGGCCAGATCTACGCCGAGCCACTGGCGGTGGGCAGCGACATCTTCGTCGCCACCGAGAACGACTCGGTCTATGCGCTGGACGCCGGTACCGGCAATGTCGTCTGGCGGAGCCATCTCGGCTCGCCCGTGCCCGCCGCGAGCTTGCCTTGCGGCGACGTCGATCCGGTCGGAATTACGGGCACACCCGTCATCGATCCGGGCAAAGGCGTCCTCTATGCCGCTGCCTTTGTGCAGCCCGGTCAGGACCTGCTGTTCGCTCTGGACGTCACCAGCGGCGCGACACTGTGGCAGCGCTCGATCGACCCCAGCGGCGCCGATCCGGCGGTCCAGAACCAGCGCGGGGCCCTGGCCCTCGCCAACGGCATGGTCTACGTCCCCTTCGGGGGACGCGACGGCGATTGCGGCGCCTACCACGGCTGGGTCGTCGGTGTGCCGGCCGGCGGCAGCGGCGCGTTGCGCGCCTACCGTGTCCCCACCGTCGGTGGGGGCGGTCGCAGCAATGGCGGCGGTGGCATCTGGGCTCCGGCCGGCGTGGCGGCGGACAGCAGCGGCAACCTGTTCGTCGCCACCGGCAACGGCGGCTCCGTCACCTTTGACTATTCCGACAGCGTCCTCAAACTCTCCCCGAGCTTGCAAGTGTCTGGCTACTTCGCTCCCTCGAATTGGCAGGCCCTGAGTCTGGCCGATCTCGACCTGGGCTCCGAGGCGCCCGTCCTCCTGGACAACGGGCTGGTGTTCGTCGTGGGCAAGGCCGGCGTCGGGTACCTGCTGCGAGCCAGCAGCCTCGGTCAAATCGGTGGAGAAGCCTTCTCCGCTCGCGTCTGCAGCGGTGGCGCGTTTGGCGCCTCGGCCTACGCGTCGCCTTACCTCTACGTGCCTTGCACCGGTGGGGTAGTGGCGCTGCGGGTGGACAGCAGCGGTCCGTCCTTTAGCGTCGCCTGGAGCAGCCCCCGTTTCCGCGCGGGCTCCCCGATCGTTGCTGGTGGCGCGCTGTGGGACCTGAGCCGCGATGGCGAGCTCTACGGCCTGGACCCCGGCAATGGCCAGGCGCACGCTCAGGTGTCGGTCGGCGCCTCCGCGACCTCCTTCCCCAGCCTCGCCGCCGCTGGCGGTCGACTATTTGTGCCGGCTGGCACGCGCGTCGTGGCATTCGTGGGGAGCTAGCAGCGATAGTTCCCTCCAAACCCACCGTATGGTGTGTGCTAGCATGGCGGCTCGCCCACTGATTGCAAGTAAGCGCTAGCTGAATGAAGGGATCGGGAACGTGGCAGGCAACAAGCTAAGTCGACGCGAGCTTCTCGGAAGCATGGTGGTCGTCGCGGGGGCCGGCCTCCTGGCTGCCGGCTGCGGCGCAGCGACCGGGCAAACCACGGCATCAGCAATCGGCTCCTCCGTCGCCGCGTCAGCCCCCAGCAGCGCGGCGAGCTCTGCCAGTGCCACGGCGACCAGCGCCGCGAGCGCAACAGCGACCAGCGTCCCGAGCGCCGCGAGCGCCACCGCGAGCAGCGCCGCGAGCAGCGCCAGCGCCTCGGCGGCCCTCACGTCATCGGCTTCGGTCGCCGCTTCGGCCCCCACGAGCGTTGCGGCGGGCGCCAACGCTACGGCTCAGGTGACCCTCAACTGGTGGCCCGGCTGGCCCGGCACGTACATGCGGGATGTTGCCAACGCCTTCATGAAAGACAATCCCACCATTAAGGTCGAGCCCAATCTCATCTACCCCGACAACACCAAGCTCCTGGCCCAGCTCGCCGCCGGGACCGGTCCGGATGTCGTGTCGGACATCGGCTACTACAACTTCATTCAACGCGGCGCCGTGCTGCCGGTCGACGACCTGCTCAAGGCGGAGAAGATCTCGACCACGGACGGGGACATCCGGGCGGCCAACTGGAACGCCTTCCACTGGAAGGGCAAGTTTTACGGCGTTCCCGCCGTGGACACGGCCGGTCGGGGAGCCATGGGCTACAATGTGGACCTGGCCCAACAGGCCGGTTTGGACTCGAACCAACTGCCGGAAACATGGGACGATGTCTTCCTCTGGCACCAGAAGCTCACCAAGGTCGACGCGTCGGGCAATTTGCAGATCCTGGGAATGGACCCCCTGTTCAACCGCGCCAACGCGACGAGCGACGGCGATACCTGGCTGTGGCCCGAGATGTGGGGATTCCACTACTTCGACGTGAACACCATGAAATACGACATCGACCGCGCCGACACCGTTGACTTCTACACGACCATCCAGAAGTTCTACGATCTGGTCGGTACCGACAAGCAGGCCGCCTTCCTGAAGACGGTGACGACGAGTTACGGCGCGTTCGGCGTCGGGAAGCAGGCGATGGGCATCACCTACCCATCGGGCCCGGCCATCGTCCACAAATACAACCCCAATGGGACCTACAAGTGGACCTGGCCGCCGATGCCGGCGAGCCGGAAGGGGATCACCATCCAGAGCGCCGCCGGGCACGCCCAACTGCTGATGCAAGGGACGAAACACCTCGACGTGGGATTCAAGCTGGCCCTATATATGACACAGAAGCAAGCCTGCGATATCCTGTTCGATCAGGTCGGCTGGGTTGGTCCCAGCAAGGCCTGGCAGCAGACCATGAACCTCAGCAAGTTCCCGAAAGACGTGCAACAAGGCATCCAGTTCTTCACGACCTCGCTGGACCAGGCGCACGAAATCTGGACGGCCGACATGGACCCCGAGGACGAGTACCTTGGGTCACAGTGGCGGAAGGTCGCCGACCAGGTGAACCACCACAAGCTCGATCCCAAAACGGCGGCCCAGCAGCTCCAGTTCATCATGACGACACAGCTGCAGAGCCAGTCGGGCGTCTTCAAGGCCGGATAGTTGGGGGCGTCTCATCGGCAGATTCCCAGCAGCGGCGCTGATCGTCGCGGTGCTCCTCAGTGGCGCGCTCGCCGCCGGCTTTCGTGCCGCGCCGTCGCCCTTCTACACCTCTACCACTACGGCGGCTACGGCGTCGGCAAAACCCGCCGGCTTTCATGCCGCGCCGTCGCCGTTCTACACCACCTCCGGTCGCGTCATCCGCGACCCGTCCGGCCAGCCCTTCCTGCTGCACGGCCTCAACCGGCCGTCGCTGGAGTGGCAGCCGCAAGGCGACCACCTCTCGGCGGACGACGTGCGGCTGATGGCGAGCTGGGGCGCCAACACCATCCGCATCCCCACCAACCAGGACTTCCTGCTGGCCGACTCCTGCCACGCCGACCCCGCCTATCTCGCCACGCTGGACCAGCTCGTCAGCTGGGTGAACGCCGCCGGCATGAACGCGCTGATCGACCTGCACTGGTCGGATCGCAATAACCCGTGCATCGGTAAGCTGGGGCAGCAATACATGCCCGACCAGCGCTCCGTGCGCTTCTGGCAGCAGATGGCCGCCCACTACAAGGACAGCCCCCACGTCTTCTTCGACCTGTACAACGAGCCGCACAACGTCTCCTGGGATTGCTGGCTCAACGGCTGCACGACCGATCAAGGCTGGCAGGCGGTGGGGATGCAGCGACTCTACGACACGGTGCGTGCGGCAGGGTTCCGCAACCTCGTGTTCATCGGCGGCCTGAACTGGGCGCGCGACTTGAGCGGCCTGCCGGACCACCCGGTGCGCGGCTACAGCATCGTCTACGCCACCCACCCCTACTACCCGGAGGTCGATCCCTCCCAATTGCACGAGGACTTCGGCGCGCTGACTGGGAGCTATCCGATCGTGGCGACCGAGTTCGGGCCAGCCAACGGCGGCAACCCTTTCTGCTCGCCCGACGTGATGAGTGGCTTCATCCGCTACTTCGACGCGCCCGACGGCAACGCCGCGCAGCGCATCGGCTGGCTGTCCTGGGCCTGGTA
>CALBSQ010000116.1 GCA_937967325.1 uncultured Chloroflexota bacterium | reverse complement strand
CGGACCCTCACTCCGGCTTCGCCACCTCTCCCCCGCAAGCGGGGGAAAGGCCCCGACTGACGGAGCCGCTCCCCTCTCCCGCCGAGCGGGAGAGGGGCTGGGGGTGAGGGTCCGGCCCCGCATCGGCGCTAAATCCGTGTGGTACTTCCTTCGCGGCCATGTTTCCCCTAGCATTCTCGTTCGTCCATGACGACAGGCAGCGCGCTCGGCGCGCCGTGACATTGCTGGATTGGCCGCGTCATGTCCGGATTCTGGTTTCGTTGCATCGTCGTACTCGGCGCCGTGTGCGCTCTCGCGCAGTTAGACGCTGTGCCGGCCAAGGCGGCAGGCGGATCGCCCTATCTGCTCCCATGGCAGCCTGGGCAGTGGTACGAGTGCATCCAGGGGAACAACAGCGTGGCCGACCACCGAGGGTTGGAGGCGTACGCCTGGGACTTTCCCATGAGACCGGGCACGCTCATTCTCGCCGCGCGCGGCGGCACGGTCAGCATGGTCAAGAGCGATTCCAATGTGGCCGGCTTTGACAGGAGTTATGACAATGATGCCAACTATGTGGTCGTCGACCACGGTGACGGAACCCAGGCGCTGTACCTGCACCTCATGTATTACGGCTCGCTCGTCCAGCCGGGACAGCAGGTGCAGCAAGGCCAGCCCATCGCGCTCAGTGGCGACACAGGCTGGTCCAGCGGTCCACACTTGCACTTTGTGGTGGAACGGGTATCACCAGACAAACATCTGACGCAGTCGATCTCGAGCAGCTTTGCCGACGTCGCTGATTGGGCTGGTGTGCCGCAGCCGGGGCGCTGGTACACCTCCCAGAACCCGCTCAGCGCGTCTGTCCCGCCGCTGCCGCCGGTTGTGGCCTCCCGACGAGCGACGCCGGTCCAGGCCATCGCCTCATCGACCGAAGGCAACGCGCTCGACTACGACATTCCCCACGGCCACTTCTTCAAACAAGCCAATGGCCAGGGCGGCGCGGGCATCACCGGCTACATCGTCACCGACGACTTTGGCGTGCCTATCTGGCGCGACCTCGCCACCCTTGGGGGGGCGTCGCTGCTGGGTTATCCGATCGCCGATCGTTTCTCGCTCGATGGGCTGACGGTGCAGGCAATGCAAAAGGCCGTGCTGCAGTGGCATCCCGACGTCGGGCGCTTCTACTTTCTGAACACGCTCGACCTGCTGCACGACCACGGCGACGACGCCTGGCTACAAGCCGCGCACCAGATACCCCCGCGAGCGGACGACCGCGCCGACGCGGGGCTGCCCTGGTCAGACGTGATGGCGCGCCATCTGACACTCCTTGACAGCAACATGGCGCTGCGCTCCTTCTACTTCGCGACACCCGACTGGCTGGACCGCTACGGGTTGCCGGTCAGCAAGGTGACCGACGAAGGCAACGTGCTCGTCGTGCGCTGCCAGCGCGCGGCCCTCCAGCTTTGGAAGACAGCCGAACCCTGGGCGCACGCCGGCCAGGTCACCGTCGCCAACGGCGGCGACCTGCTCAAGGAGCGAGGCTGGCTGCCAGACTCAGCCCTGGGTGTGGACTACGCGCCGGTGCCTTGAGTCGCGGCGTCCGGGACTGCTTATGTTGTCACACCGTATGGAGAAGACGGTCAGATTACATAAGCAGTCCCGGACGCCGCGGCGCCCTCCAGATAATCCGCGGGGCTGGTCTCATCGGAGCCGTGCGGGCTGCCCAGGCCCGCGAACACGGCGGTGAGCACGATGCTGGCGACAAGGTTCACCACGAGCGCAGCCAGCGCCGCGTAGATTGGGAAGGATACGCCTAGCATCCTGAGGGGAAAGACCGAGCTGAAGTTCTGACTTACCGCCATCCAGGTCCCGGCGATCATTCCGGTCGCCCAGCCGACGATCAGCGCCCAGCGATGGAACCAGCGCGTGTACAGGCCCAGGAAGACCGCCGGTAAGGTTTGGAGTATCCAGACGCCGCCCAGGAGCTGCAGCTCGATGGCGTACTTCGTGGGCAGGAAGATGATGAAGGCGAGGGCGCCGATCTTGACGATGAGTGATACCACTTTTGCCGTGCCGGCCTCTTCGCCGGCGGTGCAGTTCGGACGGAAGTACTCGCGGTAGATGTTGCGGGTGAAGAGATTGGCGGCGCCGATGGACATGATGGCGGCGGGTACCAAGGCGCCGATGGAGATGGCCGCGAAGGCGAATCCGGCGAACCACTGCGGGAACATGGCGGAGATAAGTCCTGGGATGGCGCCGTTCGCGCCGTACACCGGCGAAGGCTTGACGTGCGCGGCCACCGCCATGTAGCCAAGCAGGCCGATAATCCCCAGCAGGAACGAGTAGGCGGGCAGCAGCGCGGCGTTGCGCTGGATCACGGCGCGACTGTTGGTACTGAGCACGCCCGTGATGACGTGAGGGTAGAGGAACAGTGCGAGCGCCGAGCCGAAGGCCAGCGTCGCGTAGGCGCTGTACTGCGACGGCGCCAGGATCAGATTCTTGGCCGGCACGGCGGCGAAGATCTTGCCGAACCCGCCCAGCTTGATCGGAATGTAGATGACGGCGACGATCACTGTGATCCAGATGATGATGTCCTTCACCAGGGCAATGAGCGCTGGCGCACGCAGGCCGCTCACGTAGGTGTAGGCAGCCAAGATCAGGAAGGCAATCACCAGCGCGGCCTCGACGGGAATGCCCATCTGCGCGATAGACACTTCGATGCCGAAGATTTGCAAGGCAATGTACGGCATGGTGGCGAGGATGCCGGTCACCGCCACCGCGAGGGCCAATCCCTGGCTTCCGAACCGTCCCCGCACGAAGTCGGCCGCGGTGACGTAGCCATGCCGCTTGCAGACGGTCCAAAATACCGGCATCACGACAAAGACGAGCGGGTAGAGGATGATGGTGTAGGGCACCGCGAAGAAGCCGAGCGCGCCGGCGCCGAAGATCAGTCCAGGGACGGCGATGAAGGTATAGGCGGTATAGAGGTCTCCGCCCAGCAGGAACCAGGAGACGACCGTACCGAAGCGGCCGCCTGCCAACCCCCACTCGTGGAGGAGATTGAGATCGCCACGTCGCCAGCGGGCGGCCCAGAAGCCCAACGCGGTCACGATCACGAACAGGATAATGAAGACTGTGAGCGCTTGCCATTCGATCATCGTCAACTCCTCTCTGGTGTAATCGTGAACGTCAGCGCACTTTGAAGTAGACCAGAGCCGTCAGCGCGGCAGTGATAAACACCCAAAGCAACTGATACCAATAGAAGAAAGGAAAGCCGGCGAACCCCGGTTCCACGGACGAGTAGAACGCTGGCCAGAGCAAGGCGACGAACGGTATGAGGAGCAGCAAGAGCCAGTAGCGCCGACTACCCTGTTGCTCCTGGGCAGTGTTCGGGGACATCGGGGCGCTCCAATCGCTGTGTGGGAACGGCCATTACGATGGACAGAGTATGCCATATGCAAGCAGTCTGTCAAGAAGGCCGGCTACGTCGACTCCACATCGGCACTGTGCCATTGGCCACGTCTTGGCAGGCCGCTGCCAGGGACGCAATAGTCCCGATGTCACGCACGTACGTGGCGTCGCCGGCGAGGAAGCCTTGTACTCGCCGCCGGGCGGCGAGCACCGCCGGCACGACATCGCCCCCGAAGTCGCAGGGCAAGTGAGGAGGAACGACCGGCAGGATGGCGGGGCTGCAGACGTAGATGCCGGCGGCGGCCAGGTTGCCCGGTTCGGAGCCAGGGGATGGCTTTTCCACGAAGCGGCGAATGCGCCCATCCGTCGCCAGCTCGGCGACCCCCTTGGCCCAGGGATCGGGCACGTGATGCAAGAGGCAAGTGAGCGATGCCCCCGTGCTGTCGTGCATGGCGGCCATAGCCCCGAGATCCACATTGGTCAGGACGTCTCCGTACACCAAGAACCAGGGCTCAGTTAGGAAGGCGGCCGCGGCGCGCAGAGTCCCGCCGGAGCCAAGGAGCCGGGGCTCCCGAAAGTAGCAGATATCCAGCCCCCACGATTTGCCGTTGCCCGTGAAGGTCTCGATAGCCTCGGGGAGATAGTGCACATTGATGGCGACCTGCTCCACGTTGTTGCTGGCGAGGAGGCAAAGCAGATGATCTAGCAAGGGAACACCGGCGATCTCAATCAGTGCCTTGGGGCGCGTGTTGGTGAAAGGACGTAGGCGCGTGCCTTCACCAGCGGCAAGGATGAGCGCCCGGCGAACTATTCGTGGAGTTGCCACGTCTGACCCAACTCTCCAGGTCGCACCCGACTGCGGGTCCGCCTCGGCGCGCCGGTGAAGGCGGCGCCAGGCGCACCCGTGATCATTTAGCATGCCAGCAGGCGCGAATAATTGTACGCCTCCGACGTTAAAGGGGCAGCCGTCGCCATACGGACGAGCGCCGCATAGCGAAAAAGTACTACGCAAGCTTGTCCTGCGCACCGCGGTCGGCTACCGTGCCAGCAGGCGATCGGTTGCCATCGTGATTTCTGGGGCTGGAGACATCCGGTGACTGCCATATTCTTGGATCGCGACGGTGTGCTCAATGAAAATCGTTCGGATTATGTCAAGGCATGGGGTGAGTTCCGCTGGCTCCCCGGCGCGCTCGATGCACTGGTCGACTTAGGTCGGATAGGCGTCCCTATCATTGTGGTCACCAACCAGTCGATGGTAGGCCGAGGCATCGCTTCGGCATCGTGTCTAGACGCTATTCATCGGCGGATGCTGCGCCGGGTGCGCCATCGCGGCGGCCGGATCGACGACGTGCTGTGTTGCCTCCATACCCCAACAGACTGCTGCAACTGCCGCAAGCCAGAGCCGGGGCTGTTCCGGGCCGCGGCGCAACGACACAACATCGACCTCGCACACTCGGTCTTCGTTGGTGACGCCGTCAGCGACTATCAAGCCGCCTTGAACGCGGGGACGCGCTACATCCAGGTGCGCACTGGGCGCGGTCTGCAGGACGCTGCCTTGATCTCGCAGCGCGACCCCAACGTGGCCATCACTGCCGGGCTAGTAGAAGCGGCGCGCGTCTGCCGCCAGTTGCTGATCGCGCCGGAGGTACCCGCAGCCTGAGTACGGCGCCCGGCGGATGCGCCACGAACGAGACTACGCCACTGGGCCAGGAACGGCGTCGAGCCAGCGGGTGAGCTCGCGCGCTGATTTGCGCCGTCCGGGCAGCTCCACACGTGGATAGCCAAGGTGGACGATCGATACGATGAACTCGTCGTCGGGGATCTGAAGGTCCTGACGGGCCTGCTCGTAGCGCGCGATGCCGCTGCTCCAGAATGTGGCCAGGCCCTCGGCCGTGGCGGCCAGCAACAGGTTCTGGGTCGCCGCGGCGGTGGCGAATCGGTTCTCATCCTGAATCACGGGGTCGGGATGGTCGCGGCAGGTGACCACCACCAAAGCGGCCGCGCCCGACATCTTGCGGTACGTCTCGTCCAGCCTGAGACGCGCCTGCGCCGACTCAGTCTCAGGCATTCCCTCCGCCACCTGCTGACGCCGCAGCTCGGCCAAGTGGTCTTTCGCATCGCCCGTCAGTACGGTAAAGCGCCACGGTTCGGTGAGGTGATGGTTGGGCGCCCAGACCGCCGCGTCCAGAATACGCTCAACTACGTCCCGTGGGATGGGCTCGCCGGTGTACTGCTTGATGGTGCGACGGCGAGTGATGGCTTGATATACGTCCATATCGCTGGTAACTATCCTTCATGTCGCCAACAGGCCGCCGGTCCCGCCCGAGCTATCGGCACATGCTACCGCGAGAACGTGAGCCACGGGGCCAACGGCGCGTCGAGAGGGCAACGCCCATCATGTCATCGGCTAACCTTCATCACGAAGCGCGGCGGCTCTCTTCAACACGGACGTCCGAAGGCGGCGGACCGGAAGTGGCGACCGCGGGCGCAGCCAGCCAATCGTGCGCCCACGCCGACACTGATTCGATGGCCGTGTGCAGGGCATGTCCCTTCGGCGTGAGTCGGTAGGCGACACGCACCGGCGTCTCGGGAATCACAGTGCGCTCCACGATGCCTTCCTGCTCCAACTCCTTGAGCCGCTCGGACAGCATGCGGTCGCTCAACTCGGGGATACTGGACCTCAGGTCACCAAAGCGTTCCACCCCAGTCAACATGGCACGCAGTATCGCTCCGGTCCAGCGACGCCCGATGACCTCAATGGCGTGGTGATAATAGGGACAGAAGGGGCTAAGCTCTTCCGCTCTGTCCATTGTATGCCACCAATTCCTCGTGGCGGTTGCGTGCCAACCCTCGCTGCCGGCCCAACGTTAGATCCCACCTTCGCTGGATCAGGGACGGTGGAAGGAGGACACCGGCAACTCGGCGAGAACTAGCACACCCGCGATGACTAATCTTACCATGCGTAAGCCCCTTGACAATTGTAACTAACTACTGTATAGTTACTAACGCGCAGTAAGCGAGTCGGGCGGCGGACGCCACGACGCTCAGGGGCGCAGGAGACAGACAATGAGCACAGTTGAACAAGGGAGCGCCGGCAGCACGGCAGTCGCCGAGCGCGCGGCGGTCTGGCAGATCGATCCCAGCCACACGCTGGTCGAATTCGCCGCCAAGCACATGATGTTCACCACCGTCAAGGGGCGGTTCGGTGGCGTCACGGGGACCATACACTGGGACGAGCAGGACGTCACGCGATCTTCAGTGGAAGCAGACATTGACGCGGCAACGCTCGATACCCGCACCGACCAGCGTGACAACCATCTGCGATCGGCGGACTTCCTCCACGTCGAGGTCCACCCAACCATCAGGTTTCGGAGCACGCGCATCGAGCGCGCCGGTGGCGACCGTCTGAAGGTCTACGGCGACCTGACCATCCGCGACGTTACGCGCGAGGTGGCGCTGGACACGACCGTCAATGGCCGCGGCAAGACGCCGTTCGGTACCGAGGCCGCCGGCTTTACGGCCGAGACATCGATCAACCGGAAGGATTTCGGGCTGAACTGGAATGTGGCGCTCGAGGCCGGCGGTTGGCTCGTCGGCGACACCATCAAGATTACGCTCGAAGTCGAGGCTGTTAAGCAGAGCTAATCGTAGCTATGCCGGGCGGCGAATGGCCCCCGGCGGGGCGGCATGCCGCCCCGCCGGGGGCCATTCGCGCTATGATCGTAAGCGTGTGGTAAGGGCTGGCCGGTATATTCCCTCGCATGATGAAGGTCAGCCGTAATCACGGTGGTACGAACCAATGGGCGGGACGACAAGCCAGCATTGCGGAACTACCGTGGCGCCGTCCAATGAAAGCGCGCGAGCGGACGAGGTTTGGCCCTGTGAGCCGCGTCCCGTGACACGCGTCGCGCTGATTGTTCCGGCGCTCAACGAGGCTGTGGCCATCGGTGAAGTGCTGCGGGCCGTCCCGCCGAACACGGTCGACGACGTGATCGTCGTGGACAACGGCTCCGACGACGGAACGGGTGAGGTCGCTCGGGCGCTCGGCGCCCGGGTCGTGCGGGAGGGGCGCCGCGGCTACGGGCGGGCCTGTCTGGCCGGCCTTGGGGCAACGCTGGGCTATGATGTGCTGGTCTACTTAGACGGCGATCGCTCCGATGACCCGCGGGACCTCCGGCGCGTGTTGGCGCCGCTCTTGGCGGGCCAGGCCGATTTAGTGCTTGGGTCGCGGGTCAGGGGGAACCTGCTACCGGGCGCCATGCCCCCGCACCAGCGGGTGGGAAACTGGGTTGCCACCACGCTGGTACGCCTGCTCTACCGCGTCCGGCTGAGCGACATCGGCTCCTTCCGCGCCATCCGGCGCGACCAGCTCCTGGCTCTCGGTATGAACCATCCTACGTATGGCTGGCCGGTCGAGATGGTGGTGAAAGCCGCGCGCCGTCGTTACCGTATCGTAGAGGTGCCCATCACCTATCATCCCCGCATCGGCGTGTCCAAAGTGGGTGGGACCCTCCGAGGAAGTGTGCGCGCCGGCTGGGCGATGCTCGGTACCATCGTGCGATACACCAATGGCGCCTGAAGGCAACGCATTGGCGCTCATGGCCCGCTACCCACGCCCGGGCGCCGTGAAAACGCGATTGGCGGCGACCATTGGCCATCCGGCCGCATTGGCGCTCTACAGCGCCTTCTTGCGCGACCTGGACGAGCGTCTGGGCTACGGTCCATGGAGCGTCACCTGGCTCTACACTCCGGTCGAAGACCCTTTCCCCGATTGGATCGGGCCCGGACGGATCGCCGCGCCCCAGACGGGAGCGTCACTAAGCGACCGTCTGCTCAATGGCTTCCGTGATCTTCTGCGGCACTACCAGCGCGTCGTAGTCATGAGTACGGACTCGCCCCACCTGCCATTGGAATGGATCGAGCGTGGCTTTGGGCTGCTCGACGCGCACGACGTCGTGCTGGGCCCTTGTGACGACGGCGGCTACTATCTCATTGGAATGCGCCAGCCTCACGACCTTTTCAGTGGGGTACCCATGAGCACGCCGGCCGTGCTCGCGGCAACGCTCACCCTGGCGCGGGACCGAGGACTGTCCGTTGCGCTGCTCCCGGCCACGTTTGACCTGGATGACGCGAGCGGGCTGGGCGCGCTGCTGCAGTGGCTCGAAGACCACCCAGCGCGCAACAGTAACGGCGCGAGCGGCGATCGGCAGACAACAGTCCCTGATCTGCCGCGGACGCGGGCGGTCCTGAAGCGCCGCGACGCTATTGGCGCTGCGAGTGTTACGCTGAGCAGCGGGGAAAATACATGATTGACGCGCCATTGCGCCACGTCAAGGTAGACGGCCTGCCGCGAACGCTGTACCTCGAGGTCAGCAACTATTGCAACTCGCTCTGCGCGACCTGTCCGCTCACCTTTTTCGGTAACGGCAGCCCGCACAACCTCTCCTTTGACGACTTTCAGCGCATCGTGGATCAGGCCCCGAACTTGCAGCGAGCGGTCCTGCACGGCCTTGGCGAGCCGCTGCTTAATCCCCACCTGCCGCGAATGATCTCCCACCTGAAAGCACGGGGAGTCCACGTCTTATTCAACTCCAATGCCATCCTGCTCACACCACGGCGGCAGAACCTGCTCGTCGAGACCGGCCTGGACGAGTTTCGAGCCTCTCTCGATGCCAGCACGCCGGAGACGTACCTCAAGATCCGCGGCGTGCCGTCGTTTGCCAAGGTGGTCCGCAACCTGACCGCCTTCGTCGAGACGAAGCGGCTGCTGGGCGCGACGCTCCCACGGATTTCGCTGTGGTTTACCTCGATGAAGGAGAATCTGCCGGAGCTGCCCGACGTGGTCGAGCTGGCCGGGCAGATGGGCATCACCGAGGTCTACGTGCAGCGCCTGGTGTACTTCGGGAGCGGTCTGGCGGTGGAGGAGCAATCGCTCTATCGCCGGCTCCAGGAGCAGGAGGTCCAGCTCCTCGCTCACTGCGAGGCGCGCTGCCGGGAATTGGGCATCACCTTCTCCGCCGCCGGAGCGACCGAGCCGCTGGCCAGCTTGTCCGGAGCGCCGGCTGACCGCCCCTGGCAGCAGTGCCACCGGCCATGGATGCTCAGCTACGTGACCGCTCGCGGCGATGTCCTGCCCTGTTGCTTCGTCCCCTTCGTCGCCCGCGATCAGGCCCCTTTCACGCTCGGGAACGCGCTGGAGCAGCCGCTCACCCAAATTTGGAACGGGGAGCGTTACCGGACCTTCCGCCGCCAGTTCCTGAGCGGCCGTCCGCCAACCTGCTGCGAAGGCTGCGGCGCGCGCTGGAGCACATGAGTGATGCGTCCGGCCAGTTCCGGTGGCGGCGGGCCCTCACCCCCGGCCCCTCGCCCGCTCGGCGGGCGAGGGGCCGGGGGTGAGGGCCCATCCCGGCATTCGCCAGCGGCGTCATTTATTCGCCGGGGTCCGCCGGCACCGGAAGCTCCCATGACTTCGTGGATGCACCACTTATGTTGGACGCTGCCCATGCGAGGGCATCCCAACAAACGTCCAGATCAGTCGCTGGAATTCGGTCGGAGCTTCGATGAACGGGTGATGCCCGACTCGCGGCAGCACCACGATCTGGGCATGCGGCACGTAGCGGCGGAATACGTCGGCCGCTGCGACGAACACGGCATCCCGACTGCCGCAGACTACGAGCACCGGGCAGGCCAGCGAAGGAAGGAGTGTGAGGTAGTCGGCTACCCGCGCCTGTCGTTCCAGACTGAGCGCGTTGTCTGCCTCAACCGCGGCCCGCTGTTGCTTTCGGCGCACCTCGGCGCGCAGCGCCGGCATCCCCTCTTGGAGTGTTTGGACGATCGACCAACGCGCGAGCCGGCGTGCCGGGCCCTCTGGTTTCCAGCTCCACAACAGCGCGTATGCGGAAGCCTTGCGGAGCGCCTTGAGAGTCCGGCGCACTCCCAGCGCGTGCAAGGTCCTGCGGAACAGGAGCCGCGGCGCGGTACACGGTGATACGGCGACCAGAATCAGACGCTCGACCGCGGAAGGATGGCACGCGACGAGGCTGAGCGCGACCATGCCGCCCAGCGAATGGGCCATGACGGTGATGCGGTCGTGGCCTAAGTGGCGTCGCAACTGGTCGAGATCGTCCGCCAACTGGTCGAAGGTGTACGTGTCGGGCGGCGCCGGCGGCGAGCCGCCGCTCCCGCGATAGTCGTGGTAGATCAATGTAAAGCGGTCTTCTAGCGGCGACAGGTCTTCCGGCATGTAGGCGTAGGTGCCGTTTGGTCCGCCGTGGCAGACGTACAGTGGCGGCCCCTCGCCGCGCAGCTCATAGTGGATGGCAATGCCATCAGTCGTGACAAAGCAGGCCACGGCCTCCACCGCTCCAGCGCACCCATCCTTGGCGGGCTACTTGTAATGGAGTTTGCCAATGTGTGCGTCCTAGTGTCGGGCGAAGCAGTCTCCCCGGCATACCATCGTGCATCATGACTGGCCCATCAGCGTAGCCGGTCCAGCGCGGCTGCCGCGGCGGCGTGCTCGGCGGCGCGCCTGGATGGTCCGCTGCCGCGCCCGAGCACTTGACCTTCCACTTCCACCTCCACGTCGTAGGTCCGCTCGTGCTCGCGCCCGGACACCGCGACCACCTGGTACCGCGGGGTTCCGCGCCCGAAGGCCTGAGTGCCTTCTTGCAGGCGGCTCTTGGCGGGCAGATAGCCGCTTGCCAGCAACTCCTCCGCAGCCGCGAAGAGCGGCGGTCCGATCCAATCGCGCGCCGCGGCAATGCCGGCCTCACAGTAGATCGCTCCCACCAGCGCTTCAACGGTCGAAGCGAGCAGTCTCGACCTACCTCTTAGCGTCGGGTTGCCGTCAATCCGTAACGCTGCCGCGACACCAAGGCGCTCGCCAATGTCCGCCAGCGAGGAGGCGGAAACCAGTGCCGCGCGGAGGGCGCTCAGCACGCCCTCCGACGCCTCGGGCAGATCGTAAAACAGGTGATCCGATACCAGGAAGTCGATCACCGAATCACCGAGATATTCAAACCGCTCCTTAGCGCGGACGGCAGGATCGGGGGATCCCTTGCGCGGCGAGCGAACCACCAGCGCCTGGCGAAGCACGTTGGGCTGCACATATTCCAGGTGCAGCACGGTGGCCGCGCGACCTAGCTCCGGGTCAGTCACTCGTCGCAAAGAGTAGGCTCACGTTGTGCCCACCGAAGCCGAAGGAGTTGGACATCGTGATGGAGACAGCGCGTCGTCGCGCCTCATTCGGGATGTAGTCCAGATCGCAATCAGCGTCAGGCTGGTGGAGATGCATCGTTGGCGGCAAGATGCCATCACGCATAGCGAGGATGCAAAAGGCCGATTCCATGGCTCCGGCAGCGCCGAGCGAGTGGCCGGTCATTGACTTGGTCGAGCTGATCGCCAGTCGACGAGCATGCTCGCCGAAGACATCCTTCATCGCTTCGGTCTCGGCCTTGTCGTTCTGGTCGGTTCCCGTGCCGTGGGCATTGATGTACTGTACGTCCTGCGGCGCGATGCGCGCTTGCTCCATCGCCATGCGCATCGCCTGGGCGGCGCCTCGACCGCGCACCGCCGGCGCGGTGATGTGGTAGGCGTCGGCGGTAGAGCCATAACCAGCCAACCGGGCCAGGACTCGCGCTCCCCGGCGCGCTGCCCACTCGGCCGATTCCAGGATCAGCACCGCTGCCCCTTCGGCAATCACGAACCCGTCGCGCGTGGCATCGAAGGGACGCGACGCCGTGGCCGGACAGTCGTTGCGGACAGAGAGCGCGTGCATGGAATTGAAGGCGGCCACCGCTACGCCTACGACGGGCGCCTCGCTGCCACCGGCTACCATGACGTCCGCCTGGCCGCGACGGATCATTTCGGCCGCCTCGCCGATCGCGTGCGCCGACGAGGAGCAGGCAGAGACGGTGGCGAAATTCGGTCCGTAGGCGCCGAGCAGAATTGATACCTGGCCTGAGGCCATATCCGGAATGAACATGGGCACTGCCAGGGGCGAAACTCGTTGCGGACCGCGGGCGTTGAGGGTCGTAACCGCCGTGCTCAGCGACTCTAGTCCGCCAATGCCGGAGCCGATCAGGACGCCGACGCGGTCGCGATTCTCCTGATTCACCGTCAATTGCGCGTCCTGGACCGCCTGCAGTGCCGCGACGACGGCAAACTGCGTGAACCGGTCGGATCGGTGCGCTAGCTTTCGGTCCATGTAGTCCAGGGGATCGAATGCCTTGACTTCGCCGGCAAACCGCGTGTCGAAGCCGGTTGGATCGAAGCGAGTGATGGGCCCAATGCCGGATTCCCCAGCGAGAACCGCTCGCCAGGTCTCGGCAATGTCGAGTCCGACGGGCGACACTGCTCCCAGTCCTGTGACTACCACCTCACGCATCGGCCCTACACCCGATCTCCAACGTCGCCAGGCCTGGCCAGCGATCTCCTGCATTGTACGCGAACCACGCGACATACCGCGCCGGCTCTTCGCCGGCGCTAGGACTCCAGCGACACTCCCCGCCCGGAAGTCACCACGCCGATGTCCCACCAGGGCTGGCCGGCCGCGTCGAGCGCCACGCTGAAGTCCAAAAGGTTGGCAGGGGGCACGGCCACCAGGAGGCCGCCCGACGTTTCGGGATCGTACACCAGGTCCAGCAGCACGGGATCGAGGCGCCCCTCCGCGGCGACGCGCGGACCATAGAACTCGCGGTTGCGCTGCAGGCCGCCGGGGACATTTCCCGCCGCCGCGTAGCGGCGCGCGCCGGGGAGCAGTGGCAGGCGGCCCAAGGAGACCCGAAAGCCGACATCGCCGGCAGTGGCCATCTCGTGGGCGTGGCCAACCAGGCCGAAGCCGGTCACGTCCGTGCAGGCACGCACGGCCGCGGCGCGCGCCGCCCGCCCAGCAGTTAGGTTGAGTGTGGTCATCGAGCCGACAGCCGACGCCACGTCCGCGCCGGCGGCCACGCCACTCCGCAACGCCGTCGTGATGACCCCGGTTCCCAGCGGCTTGGTCAGCAGCAAGCGGTCGCCGGGTTGGGCGCCACCTTTGCGGAGGATGGCGGCAGGATCGACGATGCCGGTGACGCAGAGACCGTACTTGGGCTCGCGGTCGGACACCGTATGGCCTCCGGCGACGACGCCGCCCGCCAGCGCCACCATGTCCGCCCCGCCGGCCAGAATCGCGGTGAGGATCTCCAGCGGCAAGTCGTCAGGAAAGGCGGCCACGTTGAGCGCCAGCAACACCTCGCCGCCCATGGCAAACACATCGCTCATCGCATTCGCCGCCGCGACGCGACCATAGTCGTAGGGATCATCGACAACCGGTGGAAAGAAGTCCAACGTTTGCACGAGGGCGCGACCGGCATCCAGGCGATAGACGGCAGCGTCGTCGGCAGTATGCAGCCCGACCAGCAGGTCAGGGTGTACATGGGGCGTCAAAGGGCGCAACACGTGCGCCAGGGCCTCAGGGCCCAGCTTCGACGCTCAACCCGCGCAACTTGCCAGCGTTGTCAACCGTACTGTTTCGCGAATGTCCATACCTGATATAGTACGTTCTGCTGGACTGAATACGGTAAACGATAAATAAGGGGGGGGATCTTCTACCATGGCTATTTCACTCCCGATTTTCAGAGCGCCACGGCTCAGTATCGGCCCCGTGCTCCTCATTCAACCGAAGAACGAGTATCTGGTTGGTTTCAACGAAACGGTGATGGTCGAGCCGCTGAGTCTGGAGTTTCTGGCCGGAGCCGTGGACGACCTCGTCGATGTCAGCATCATCGACATGCGCGTCGACCCGGATCTGGAAGGTCGCCTCTCAGCCACCCGTGCCGGCATCGTCGGCATCACCTGCGGCTACACTGCCGACGTGCCGATCGTGCGGGCCGCGGCGCGGCGCGTCAAGACCTACAATCCGGACATCGTCGTCGTCGTCGGCGGTCATCACGCCAGCCTCTCGCCGAGCGATTTCTTCATCCCTGAGGTGGACTACCTCATCTGTGGGGAAGGGGAACAGGGCTTTCGCAGCTTGATCCAGGCGATCGCCGAGCACAATCGCGAGAAGGTGAAGCAGATCCCGCGACTGTATTACCGCGAGGGCAACCAGCACGTCCTCTCCTGGGATGAAGACAAGCACCGCTTTCGCGTCAACAAGGCGCCGACCGAGGACATGACGGAGCGGCCACGACCGCGGCGCGACCTGGTGCAACAATACCGCGACAACTATTACTTCCTCTATCACAAGAATCCCTGGACCATGGAGTCGGCGCGCGGCTGCGCCTTTCGCTGCAATTTCTGTTCCGTCTGGAAGTTCCATCGCGGCGATTACAAGACCGAGACGGCGGCCCGCACCATTGAGGAGATTCGGCAGGTCGACGGCAAGTACGTGCCGTTCATCGACGATCTCGCCTTCCGGCAGCCGGCGGTGGCGCAGGAGCTCGCTCGCGGACTCATCTCCGAGGGTATCAAGAAGCGCTATTGGGCGCAATGCCGCGCCTCCGACATCGTCGCCAACCCCGAGTCGTTCTACGCGCTGGCCGAAGCGGGCCTGGACATGGTGCTGATGGGCATCGAGGCGATCGACCAGGAGGCCCTCAAGAAGCTCAACAAGGGCAGCAAGCCCAGCATGAACACCGACGCTATCAAGATCCTGCACGAGGCCGGGGTGAAGATCTGGGGAGCCTTAATCGTGGATCCGGATTGGAAAGAGGACGACTTCGACCGGCTGGCCGACTTCGTCAACGCCTACAACATCGAGTGCCCGCAGTTCACCATCCTCACGCCATTACCTGGAACCGACCTCTACAAAGTGATGGAGAACAAGCTGGTCAGCAAGGATCCGCGCCACTTCGACTTCCTGCACACGGTCTTGCCGACCCGCCTGCCCATCGAAAGGTTCTACGAGCGGTACGCCCAGTTGTATCAGCAGACCGGCATGAAGATGAACGGGATGCTGCAGCTCGTCCGCGACAAGATCATCACGGTGGACGACCTGCGCTCCTTCAAGAACAAGTTCCAGGAGCTGATCAATCCCGAGATTTACCTGAAGAGCCTGTCGCTCGACCCCATCATCGGATAGCGAGCCGGAAGAGTCTCGCAACCTAGGTGGCCCTTGAGCGATAGGCGATGCGACGGTCTAGGGCGTTGCCCATAGGCATCGGCGTCAGCCTCTCGGGTTTGATGGCATCTCCTGGAGTATCTGCTGCAGGTCGGTGCTGCCGAGCGGACCCAGGTGTACCTTGCGGATGATGCCTTGCGCGTCGACCGCGAAGGTAGAGGGCAAACCGCCGATGTTGTATCGCTGGCCGACGCTGCCATCCGTATCGGTGGCCAGCGGGTAGGTGATATCGAGCGACTGCGCGAAGTTGGTCACGGCCCCGCGATCCTCCAGCTCGTCGACCCCCAACACGGCCCAGCGTCCCTGTTGCTCTTGGGCGAAGCGCTGCAGCGCGGGTAGCTCGGTGCGGCAGGGCACGCACCACGTCGCCCAAAAGTTCAGCAGCACGGGGCGGCCACGAAAGGACGCCAGCGTGAGCTTCGTTCCATCCAAAGCGCTCAGGGTGAACGATGGCGCGGGGTGACCGGCGAGCGGTGGTTGTCCGCTAACAAGGGCGGACGCCGAGCTGCCTGCGAAAAGTCCCTCATAGACGCCGACGCCGATCAAGGCAGCGCCGCAGACCCCGAGGCCGATGGCGAACCGACCATACAGCGTCCGCCGCGTTACCGTAATGGGACGCGACGCTTGCTCTTCCACCGCCGATGGCTCTCCCCAGACCATCATACCTGTCTCTTATACACATCTGACGCTGCCGACGATCTTACGCGTG
>CALBSQ010000115.1 GCA_937967325.1 uncultured Chloroflexota bacterium | reverse complement strand
CTCCCCTCCCGATCCGCCCCAATTATACGGCAAGATCAGGAGGGATCGGTATAACTCTCCCCCCAGAGATTCGCGCAGCCGCACAGTTCCGCGTCGGCGAGCAGATTCTCCTTGAGATCACGGACCAAGGGATACTTCTCCGTGCAATCGATCCCGACCAAACCTGGTTTTGGACCCCCGAATGGCAGGAAGGCGAGCGAGAAGTTGACGAGGCCATTGGTCGGGGCGAGCGAGGACCGATTTACCACGGCACCGAGGAGTTCCTGGCCGCGCTTGATCACATTCCGTTACCGCCAGCCAACGAGTAGTGGCGAGTGCCGACGTACGAGCCGGAGAGTCGTTTCCTGCGCGACTTTGGCCGTCTAATCCAGGCTCAGCGAGTTGCGTTCTTCGCAGCAGTTCGCCTTCTGGTCGCAGGCTGCGGGATGGGCGGTTTGCCCCGCAACTGCGTATGAAGCGGGTGCGAGACAGCCCCGGTGTATGGGAGTTGACCTGGGCGCCGGACGGCCGCGCTACTTTCCACTATGGTGAGGCAGTCAATCCGGGCGAACCCCACATTGTTTGGCGGCGAATCGGCACGCATAGTATCTTCCGCGAGCCGTAGCGGCTGCGAACCATAGGTAGTCTCGCTCACACCTCCCGCTGACGCAGCTCGTGCAGGAGTTGGTCGTACACGGCGCGGTTGACGGGCACCGCCACCGGGCGGTCGCGGAAGCCGGAGAGGATGATGGCGTTGGCTAGGTCCAGGGCGCGCACGCCGTCGTCCCCGGTGGCCAGTGGCGGCACCTGGTCGCGGATGGCGCGGGCAAACTGGCGCAGCAGGCCAACGTGGCCCGTGTCCGCCCGCGGGGCCGCATCGATCGACACGTCCTCCCACTCCCCGGAGGGACGCTGACCGTGCCGATCGGTGAGGATGTGCTGGGTCAGGGAGTGGTCGAGTTGGAACAGACGCAGGCTCTTGCCGTCGCAGACCAGCGTGCCACGGTCGCCGGCGAATGTCCACTCGGTTCGACCGGGGTACTCCGCCGTCGACGCGACGAAGGTATCGACGCGGCCAGCCTCATGCTCTAGGAGCGCGGAGACCGTATTTTCCGTTTCGATACGGTGTACGCGCGTGTGGACGGTGGCCTTGACACGTTGTGGGGCGCCGGCTAACCAGCAATACATGTCGAGGTCGTGCGCCGCCTGGTTCATCAGCACACCGCCGCCTTCGCCTTCCCAGGTGCCGCGCCAGCTTCCGGAGTCGTAGTAGGCCTGGGTGCGAAACCAGCTCGTTGCGACCACCGCGACGCGCGACAGCTCGCCGACCGTGCCGTCGTTGAGCAGGCGGTGTACGGTTTGGTGCACCGGCGAGGCTCGCATCTGGAAGTCCATCGCCAGGATGACGCCGTTGCGGTGGCAAGCGGCAACCATTCGGTCAGCGGCCGACGCGGTCGCCGCGATCGGCTTTTCACAGAGAACGTGGATGCGTCGCTCCGCGGCGGCCAGGACAATCTCCTCATGGAGGGGGTGGGGAGTGGCGACAATTATTGCATCTGGGGATTGACGCAACAGCGCATCCAGCTCGCGGAAGAATGGTACGCCGGCCGCCTCGGCGTCAGTCGCAGCATCCGGCGCCACGTCATTGACTCCGACGACCTGAAGCAGGTCTGTCTGCGCATGCGCATTCTTGAGGTGGTCTCTTCCCATGACGCCGAGACCCACGATGGCGATGCGTACCTTGTCCACAACGTCTGACCTCGCTGACCCACACTTCGGTACCACTTGCATTTATGGCAGGTGTCGTGGCCGGGAGTCTAGCACAGGCCGCGGCCACTGAGCATCGCGTTCCGACGTTGGGGTGTGCCCCATTTGTTACCGCTGGCGGATATCCGGTGGCGCCGCGTCCGCCGGGGCGCCCGACGCTGAACCGTCGGGCGCCGTCGCGCGTGTATTCCCACGGCCCAACCGCGTGTTTCCTCGCTGTTGCCGTGCGCCGGGCGGTGACAAGATAACGGTACCGCGGCGCGTCAAGCCCGGCCTGATACACCGATGGCTAGAGATACAAGCTAACGGAGGAAGCGTGAACACTGCGGGAATCCGCTGGTCCAACTTTGTCCCAGGCCTCATCTGCCTGCTCGCGGGCGGCGTTTGGGCCTTGCAAGGAGCGGGGTTGATCGGCGGCAGCATGATGACCGGGCAAACGCTGTGGATTGTGGTGGGAACCTTGGTCGCCCTGGTGGGTATCGTCCTGATCTACCGGGGTCTGTCCGGCCGGACCAAGCAAGCCTAGGACTTCGATAGCGCGCTGGCGGCAGCCTGGTCTGCCAGGACGACCAGGCTGCCATTGACGGGTCGGACCCTCTGTGCCGGCAAGTGGAGCGAGCGTGGACCGGCGATCAGGACTTTGAGCGCGTCCGCCTTCGAGGCGCCTTCGACCAAGAACAGCACGCGGGCCGCGGCGTTGAGGACCGTGAGCGTCAGGGTCAGCCGCCACATGTTCAGCGTCGGCACGTAGACGGCCGCGGTCAACGTTACATCGTCCTCCGGAACCGCCACGCCGGGGAACAGTGAGGCGGTATGGCCGTCCTCGCCGAGACCGAGCAGCAGGAGGTCAAAGCACGGCGGTGCAACCCGTCCGAACACTGTCCGCAGCTCGTCGGCGTAGTCACGGGCCGCTTGTTGAGGCGCCGCCAACTCGCCACGCATTCGATGGATCTGGTCGACCGGCACGGGAACGTGATTCAGCAGAGTGTCCGCTGCCATCCGATAGTTGCTGTCCGGATGGTCCGGCGGCACGCAACGCTCGTCGGACCAGAAGACGTGCGTCCGGGCCCAGTCGATCTCGTGCGAGAACGGCTGGGACGCCAGCAAGGCATACAAGGCGCGCGGGGTGCTGCCGCCGGAAAGCGCCACCGTGAAGCGACCGCGCTTTCCGATTGCCGCGGCAGCGTCGTCGCGGAATTGCTCGACTGCCCGCTCAGCCAGACTAGCTGGGTCGGGGAGAACCTCGAGCTGGGGATCGCGGCGGCTCATTCGGCGCCTGCGTCAACGCGAAGCAGCCCCACGGCGACCGACAGCGCCTCTTCATAGGCGCGATCTCGCCCAAAGATACCGAGCTCGTGGGTGAGCAGCCTGGCATCGCTGGCGTCGGCGAGCTGCATGTGGCGGTCCTCTGTCGGAAAGTCCCCGCCTTCGACTCGCGTGGTCATCGTGTCCGAGGTCTGCTGCTCGATGCTGAAGGAGACCGTTCTGCCGTCGCGGCCGGCTAGCAAGCTTACCGAGGCAAGCTGGCGCTCCCCGCCTGGCCGGTTGGGTCGCGCTCGGAGTTCAATGGCGATCGATCTTCCCCCGGCATTGACCGCGTACCGACCCGGCGGTTCCAACTGCGTGCGATCGGTCGCCGGTCGCCAGCCGAGCCGGCTCGCCAGCCAGCCCGCAAAGAGCAGTCCAGCCATTGGCGCCGTCGCCAGGTGATCGCCGTCGACGTCAATACGCACCTGTTCGATCGCCGCCAAATAGTGGCGTGCCGATCCCGCGTCGAAAAACTGAGCCGTGACCTCTCGCCAACCCGTCAATCTGGCCCACTGCATGTCGGTCACCGCGATTCCTCGCCTGCGGGCAATGATCTGAGACAGCGCCTTCAGCGAGGCGACGGGATCGGCGGAGGTCGCCGAGTCCACGATCAGGCGGTCGGACAAGGCGATCAAGCGACGCAAGATGTCGGGATTGCCGGCCACGTCCGATGGCCACCACAGAAACGTTGGCAAGTCGCGCAGGAGGAGCGAAGAGACGGCGCTGGAGAGCTGTTCTACCACCGTGCCGTGGGCGCGTAGCAGGATCTGTTCGTGGCATACGTGCGGGCGGGCCACCAGGCACCGCGTGGAAATCTCCGTATCCAGCGACGGTGATGCCCCCGGCTCGGCGAGCACCAACACGGCGCGGGAAGGGTGGTGTTCGACGAGCGCGGCGATGGCCTCGGACACACGCTCGATGGTCCGAGGATCCTCGGCGTAGGCCACCAGCGTCAGCACACTCGTGCGCGCCGCCGCCGGCAGACCCTGCCGTTGCGCCTGTTCCGCGGCGTCGCGCCAAAGGCGCGTGAGCTGAGCCTGGACGGCGGACACGTCCGTATTGTTGCCGGCCCACGTACCGACCGTCGTGACCTGCTCGGAGCTGGCCATGCTCTGGTCCTTAGGGCCGGTGCCAGGAGCGGCCGTCGCGCTCGATTAGCTCTTCCGCTGCCTGTGGCCCCCAACTGCCGGCGGCGTAGTTCGGGAAGGGCGGGGCAGCTTGCTCTTTCCAACCCTGCAGGATAGCGGTGATGAAGGCCCAGGAGCGCTCGACCTCGTCGCGGCGCGTGAAGAGCGTCGAGTCGCCCAGCATGGCGTCGAGCAGTAGCCGCTCGTAGGCGTCCGGCGAGTCGACGCCGAAAGAGGCGCCGTACAGAAAGTCCATGTTGACCGAGCGGATCTGCATGGTCTGGCCGGGCACCTTGACGCCGAACCGAAGCGTGATTCCCTCATCGGGCTGGATGCGCAGGACCAGGAAGTTTGGCTCGAGCGCCTCGGCTCCGCTGGTGAACAAGGTGTGCGGCGGGCGCTTGAACTGGATGACGATCTCGCTGGCCCGCGCCGGCAGGTGCTTGCCGGTGCGCAGGTAGAAGGGCACGCCTTGCCAGCGCCAATTGTCGACGAACAGCTTGATCGCGGCGAACGTCTCGGTGTTGGAGGACGGCGCTACACGGGGCTCATCACGGTACGCCGGGGCCGGTTTGCCGGCTTCCCAGCCGGCGCCGTACTGGCCACGGGCCGTGAACTCCGCGACCTGGCTCCCGGTGATGGGACGGATGGCTCGCAGTACTTTCACTTTTTCGTCACGTACGGCGTCGGCGTCGTAGGCGACCGGCGGCTCCATCGCAGTGAGCGTCGTGAGCTGCATCAGGTGACTCTGCACCATGTCCCGCAGCGCACCGGCTTCCTCGTAGTAGGCCCCGCGCAATTCCACGCCCACCGCCTCGGCCACCGTCACTTGTACGTGATCGACGTAGCGCCGGTTCCAGATCGGCTCAAAGAAGCCATTGGCAAATCGCAGCACCAGGATGTTCTGGACCGTCTCCTTGCCCAGGTAGTGGTCGATGCGATAGACCTGGGACTCGTCGAACACCTGATGGAGCTGGCCGTTGAGCTCCTGGGCGCTGGCCAGGTCGTGTCCAAAGGGCTTCTCGACGATGATTCGCGCCCAGCCTTGCCTCCCGTTGCAGTCCCCACCGTGCTGCAGGCCGGCCGCTCCAAGCTGCTGCACGATCAGACCGTAGAAGCTCGGTGGCGTGGCAAGGTAGAAGAGCCGGTTGCCACCGCCGCCGCGCTCGCGGTCTAACCGGTCCAGCTCCGACTTGAGCCGGTGATAGGCCTGGATGTCGTCGAACTGCGAGGGCAGGTAGTGCAGGGCCTTGGAGAACGTTCCCCAGACGTGAGGGTCGAGCGGGCGGTTGCGGGAGAACTGTCCCACGGACTCGCGCATTTCCTGGCGGAACGTCTCGTGCTCCTTGTCGCGGCGGGCGAAACCGACCACGGAGAAGCCCGCGGGCAATGACCCGGCCAGGGACAAATTGTAGAGGGCGGGCATGAGCTTGCGATGGGTCAGGTCACCGGTGGCGCCGAAGATGGCGAGCGTGCATGGCTCAGGCGTGCGCGGAAGGCGCAGGCCCTCGCGCAGCGGATTCGCTGCCGGAGCCGCCTCGACATCCGCTACTGCTACCCCGTCGCTCATCCTGTGCCTCCCTCATCCGTTCTCGCTCTTCACCGCATGCCCGCCAAACTCGCGCCGTAGCGCCGCGATGACCTTGTCGCCAAATGCTTCGGCTTCCCGGGATCGGAAGCGGTTGAGCAGTGACAAGGCAATGGTTGGGGCCGGGACGGACTTGTCGATGGCCTCCGCCACCGTCCAGCGGCCCTCTCCCGAGTCTTCGACATAGCCGCGTATGCCGTCCAGCGTCGGATTCTGGCGAAAGACATCGACGGCGAGCTCCAGCAGCCAGGAGCGGACGACGCTGCCGTGGTTCCAGAGGGCGGCGATGGCCCCCAGATCGAGCTGGTAGTCGGAGTGGTGCATGATGTCGAAGCCTTCGGCGTAGGCCTCCAGCATCGCGTACTCGATGCCGTTATGGATCATCTTCACATAATGTCCGGAGCCACTCGGACCGACGTACAAATAACCGTCGTTCGGCGCCAGCGTCTGGAAAATCGGTTCGGCAAGATCGAACGCCGCCTTGGCGCCGCCGACCATGAGGCAGTAGCCCTCCTTCAGGCCCCAGATGCCGCCACTGGTACCGGCGTCGAGATAGTGGACGCCCTCCGCGGATACTCGTTTGGCGCGGGCGATGCTGTCGGTCCAACGCGAGTTGCCGCCGTCGATGAGCACGTCGCCACCCTGCAAATGCGGCAAGACGCTGCCGATCGTGCCATCCACGGGATCTCCGGCCGGCACCATCATCCAGACGAGCCGAGGCGGATGAAGCTTCTCGACCAGATCCTGGAGCGAGGACGCCCCCGTCGCGCCGCCGGCCGCGACGCGCTGAACGGCCTCTGGGCTGACGTCGTAGGCGACGATGTCGTGCCCGCTACGGCGGAGGCGCTCCACCATGTTGGCGCCCATGCGCCCCAACCCGATCATGCCAAGCTGCATGGTGTGGACTCCTCGCTACGCTCTCCCAGCCGCCGCCGGCTGTCGGGCGGCCTTGGCTTGTCGCATCGCCTCGGCCTTTTTGCCGATGCCAGCGATCAGCTCGTTGTAGGAGTCGGCGAAGAGCTTCACGCCGTCTTTGATCAGCACGTCCGTTACCTCGCGCATGCTGATGCCTGCCTGCTCCAGTCGATCGATCGTCGCGTGCGCTCCGGCCAGGTTCTGCCGTACGGCGTTGGCAACCGGCTTGCCACGGAGCTTGTAGGCGTCCACTGTCGCTGGCGGCATGGTGTCGACGGTATCGGGCCCGACCAACGCCTCCACGTACATGAGCTCGGGATAGGCCGGATTCTTGACGCTGGTGCTGGCCCACAGCACTCGCTGGGGATGGGCCCCCTTGGCGCGGAGCGCCTGGAAGCGCGGAGCGTTGAAGATTCGCTCGAAGATTTCGTAGGCGAGCTGGGAGTTCGCGATGCCGGCCTTGCCGTGCAGCGCGCGTAGCTCCTCCTGGCGCTTCGGCTCCGACTCTGTCTTCAGCTTGGCGTCGAGGCGCTTGTCCACCGCCGTGTCGACGCGGCTGACGAAGAAGCTGGCCACGGAGGCCACTCGGTCAAGCGGTTTACCGGCGCTCACCAGGCGCTCCAGTCCGGTGATGTAGGCGTCAGCCACGTCCTCGTAGGCTTCGAGCGCGAAGATAAGGGTGACGTTGATGCTGCGACCCTCGGCGATCATCTGCTCGATCGCCGGAACCCCCTCCGGAGTGGCCGGGATCTTGACCAGCAGATTGGGACGGTTGATCACCTCGTGCAGATGGCGCGCCATTGCGATCGTGCCCGGCGTGTCATAGGCGAGCTCCGGCGCCACCTCGATACTGACGAAACCGTCGGCGCCATTCGTCTGCTCGTACAACGGACGGAACACGTCGCAGCCTGTCTGCAGGTCGCGCACCGCCATCGCCTCGAAAATGGCGTCGGCGCTCTTGGTCGTGCCTGCGAGCTCGGCGAGCTGGTCGTCGTAGTCCTGACCCTCGGCGATAGCCTTGTTGAAGATAGTTGGGTTTGAGGTTACGCCCCGAATGCCGTCGTCGACGAGCCGGCCGAGATCACCCGAAGTGATCAGCCGCCGGTTGATGTTATCGAGCCACGGACTCTGGCCATACGTAGCCAGCTTCTGCAGGGGATTGGTTGCACCTCCGGACATGGATCTCCTCGTTTCGTGCTGCACACTCGCGCCAGCGTCGATCGCGTTGCTACATCGCCCATCGCTTCCCTCAATGGTACGACTTTCCACCTAAATGGGCCAGCCGAGCCTGGCATGAGTCGGTCAGCAAGTGCCGTGCCGCGGAGATCGGCGCCTGCGCCCGACCCTACCTGTCCCACCGCAGATCCGGCACGTCTTGCCAGCGGCGCTCCCGCCATGATCGTACGCCCAATTCGGCGAGCTGCACCCCCTTCGCGCCCGCCAGCAGGTCCCACGGGAACGGCGTGCTGCAAGCGACGTGCCGGAGGAACAATTCCCATTGTATCTTGAAGGCGTTATCCGGCTCGACGTTGGTTGGCACTTCCAGCCAGTGGTCGCGATACCGCCAGGGACTGGGCAGGTCGGGGTTCCAGACAGACCGCGGCGTGGCCGTGCGAGGTTGGACACGACAGTCCCGCAATCCGGCCACTGCGCTACCTTCAGTGCCGTCAACTTGCAAGCTGAACAGCTCGTCTCGGTTGACGCGGACACACCACGACGAGTTGATCTGGGCAACGATTCCGCCATCCAGCTCGAATGTCGCGTAGGCCGCGTCCTCGGCGGTGGCTTGGTAGGTCGCGCCGGATTCGTCTTCCCGCTCGGGAATGTGCGTGATTCCCAGGCAGGACACGGCGCGCACCGGAGCCACGATGTTATCCAGGACGTAACGCCAGTGGCAGAGCATGTCCAGGATGATGCCCCCGCCTTCCTCCTGCTTGTAGTTCCAGGATGGTCGCTGGATGAGCTGGGTGTCGCGCTCGAACACCCAATAGCCGAACTCGCCGCGCACCGAGATGATGCGGCCGAAAAAACCGCTCTCGACCAGGCGCCGAAGCTTGAGCATGCCGGGCAGAAACAGCTTGTCCTGGACGACGCCGTTCTTGAGTCCGGCGGCGTTCGCTTTTCGGGCCATCTCCAGCGCTGAGGCCAGGTCCGTCGCGATGGGCTTTTCGCAGTAGATGTGCTTGCCCGCCGCGATGGCTGCCATAACACCCGCCCTGCGGCGTAAGGTCGTCTGCGCGTCGAAGTAGACGGTGTCCTCAGGGTTGGCAAGGCAGGCGTCCAGGTCGGTGCTCCAACGGTGGATGCCGTGCTCCTCAGCCAGGGAGCGCAGCCGGTCCGCGTTGCGACCAACCAGAATGGGGTCGGGGAGGAGCGACGTGCCATCCGGGAGGCGAACCCCGCCCTGCTTGCGAATGGCTAGAATCGAGCGAATGAGGTGCTGATGTGTCCCCATCCGGCCGGTCACGCCGTTCATGATGATCCCGATGCGCCGCCCCGTCATGTCCCGCTCCTGTATTAATCGTCGCAACGCTTGAAGCATACACCAGGTCAATGGCGTCGTGACCGTAGCCGCGGGTCTGGGAGCGCATGTCGATCACTAACTGGCGCATCCACCAAGTTCGGGGCAGTACCCAATGCCGCGCGCGGCCACTGCAGTTGTCATCCTGAGCGCAGCGAAGGACCCCTTGCAGGGCCATCGGCGCTGCGCGGGTCCGCAGGGCGGCTTGCCTGACTTGCCAGGGGTCCTTCGCTGCGCTCAGGATGACAACGGGGATGTCACCCGGACGTATCGGATGCACCACTAACGTGTATCCTTGCCTATCACTTCCCGGAAAGAATCGACAAGCTGAAGGAGCAAGACAGCGATGGCAGTGGAGTACCGTGTCGGCGTCATCGGGTGCGGCCGGCGTCCGGAACCCGGTCCCGATGGGCGGATGCGCGGCGGTGGAATCGCCGAGAGCCACGCCCGAGCCTACGAGGCCTTTGGCCGCACCAAGATCGTGGCGGCGTCTGACATAAGTGCGGAAAACCTGCAGAGCTTCCAGGAGCGCCATTCCGTGCCCGCCGGCTATCTGGACTATCGCGAGATGCTCGCCAAGGAAGATCTTGATCTTGTGAGCGTGTGTACCTGGATCGGCCTGCATCCCGAAGCAACGATCGCGGCGGCGCAGGCAAAACCGAAGGGAATCTTGTGCGAGAAGCCGATGGCCCTGTCGCTGCCGGAAGCGGACGCGATGTTGGACGCCTGTCGGGAGAACAGGGTCACACTGGCGGTGGATCACCAGCGCCGGCTAGGCCGCCCATTCGCTATGGCGAAGGAGCGTCTCCAATCCGGCCAGATCGGCGAGCTACTCCGGCTGGAAGGGTATGTTCCCGGCGGCAATCTCCTGGACTGGGGGACGCACTGGATCGACATGTTCTTCTTCTATCTGGATCAGCAGCCGGTGGAATGGGTCATGGCCATGGCGGACCGACAGACCGAGCGAGCGTTGTTTGGCGTGGAGGTGGAGGATCATTCCATCACGCACTACCAATTTCGCGATGGCTGCCGCGCCTACCTGGAGATTGGCGTCCCGATCAAAGGCCAGCCCGCGAACCGTCTCATCGGTTCGGAGGGGATGATCGAGGTCGGCGTGACGGGCGGGCCGAGCGTGCGCGTCCGTGGCCAGGGGCAGGGGAGCTGGGAAGTCCCCGAAATGGCCGAGGGAATCCACGGTTTCATCCACTTTCAACAGTCGGTCGCCGAGCTCGTGGCGGCCATTGAGGAAGGGAGAGTCCCGCGACATAGCGGGGCCAATGCTCGCCAAGCGACAGAGGTGATACTCGCCGGCTACGAGTCCATATACCGTCGAGCGCGCGTGCCTTTGCCGCTGGACGTCGCCGACAACCCGATCCGGAGGCTCATTGCTTCCTGGAAGGCAACATCAGCGCACTGAGCGACCGTGTTGTGAGGTACCTGGTCGTCGCGACGGCTGGCGCACCTCGATCCGCGCCTTCTGGACGGACCGGAATGAATGCGGTGCTTTACTGGAGCCACGGTGGTGTAGGGGCTGGCCTTGTGCCTGCCCTGGTACCCCCCCGGCCAGTATGACCCACCGGCAGGCGGCGGTGGCGTCGCCTGCTGTAGGCAGCCAAGGTTGGCATGGCGACTAGGGCAGGCACAAGGCCAGCCCCTACACCACCCCGCCGGAAACGCCAGAATGCCGTGCGGAAGCTTCATCAGCCGGCAAGGACGACGATGGGCACGGGAGCTCCGGTCGGCAAGTCAATCGCGCCAGGACTTGCAATCGGGAGGGACCGATCGATGTGGTCATGCGATTTTCACCCATCTCTGCTGAGACATTGCCGGACGTGCGTCGTTGCTAGCAAACATTCATAATACTTAGGGCATAATACATAGTGACCCAGGATAATGGCCGTGGGGATCGTTTTGGATGGATGGCGGGTTGCAAGACGCGTCGGTCGTAATCGTCGACGACGATGAGGCGCTGCGGAGTGTCGTTCAGCGCGCGTTAGTGGCCGAAGGTTGTCACGTCCGCGCCTTTGGCACGGCCCCAGAAGTACTGGCATCGCTGCGAGAGACGCCGGCCGACCTGCTGGTGGCCGATCTGGGACTGCCGGAAATGGACGGGCTGGCGCTGATCGCGCTCGCTCGCGAGACCGACGCCACACTCCCGGTGCTGGTCATGACCGGCTGGGAGACAGCAGGCAGCGCAGTCGCCGCGGCCGACCTTGGCGTGGACGGATATCTGCGTAAGCCCTGTTCCCTGAAACGAGTCACCGCGGCAGCGCGCAGGGCGGTAGGCCGGCGTCAATCGGAGCGGCAGGCGCGGGCCGAGGAAGCCGAGCGTGCCGCCGAGCAGGCCCGGCTCGAGGCATTGCGAATTATCGGACGCAGCCTGCCCCACGAAGTCCATCAACCCCTGAGCTGCATCCGAGGCTACGCTGCGCTGCTGGCCGATGAGCACGTCGATCCGGACGATGTCCGCGCCTACGCCAGGGAGATCGTCCAGGCCGCCGAGCGTCTGACTGCAGTGATTCGCCGGCTGGGCTCATCGGATCACTACGCGGTCCGAGAGATGGGCCCGGGCAACGTGCTCCTCGATCTGGACCTGGCCAGCACCAAGGACTCTTCGTAGTCAATTCAGGAGCGCGAGTAACCCCTTGATCTTGCCCGGCCAATCATCGCCAAGTTTGGCTACAGGCAAGCGGAGCTGATTCGGGGTGATCCGTATGGCCTGTCCGTAGGCACGGTAGAGCGCGGAGCGCGCGACCTGATGGTTCGGCGGGAATCGCACCACCAGATCGCCTTCCATGACGGTAATGCTCGGTATGCCTCGTTCAATAGCAATCGCCTTCAGCTCGACAATCATCAGCAGGTGCTCGGCCGGCTCCGGCGGCTCACCAAAGCGGTCTGTCAGTTCCTGTTTCGCCGCCGCCGCTTCGTCGACGGTCACGATGGCCGCCAGCCGTCGGTAGAGGTCGATTTTCACCGCCTGATCGCCAATGTAGCTGTCCGGCAACATGGCGCCGATGGGCAGGTCGACGGTTACCTGCGGCACGGTCTGCTCGGGCTGGCCGCGTAGCTTGTCGATCTCCTCGGCGAGCAGGCGCGTGTACAGATCGAAGCCCACCGCGCCTACCTGACCGTGCTGTTCGGCGCCGAGCAGATTCCCGGCGCCCCGAATCTCCAAATCCTTCATGGCGATCTTGAAGCCGGCGCCCAGCTCCGATGCCTCGAAGACGGCTCGCAGCCGCTTCTCCGCCAGCGGCGGCAGTTGCTGCTCCTTGCCGTACAGCAAATAGGCATAGGCGCGACGGTTGCTGCGACCGACCCGCCCGCGCAACTGGTAGAGCTGGGCGAGCCCAAGCTGAGTGGCGCGGTGAATGATGATCGTGTTGACGTTGGAGATGTCGAGCCCGCTCTCGATGATGGTAGTGCAGAGCAGCAAGTTGGACTTGCCGTCCGCGAAATCCACCATCACCCGCTCCAGACGCTCGGGGGGCATCTGGCCGTGGCCAACAGCGATCTTGGCTTCGGGGATCAGCTTGGCCAGGCGCTCAGCCACGGCCCCAATGGTCTGGACGCGGTTGTGGACGAAGTAGACCTGGCCATTCCGCTCGAACTCACGGAGCACCGCGGTCCGAATCAGCCGGTCATCTTCTTGAGCGATGTAGGTCTTGACCGGCAGGCGCTCCTCCGGCGGGGTGTCGATGATCGACATGTCGCGAACGCCGGTCAGGGACATGTGCAGCGTGCGCGGGATCGGCGTCGCCGACAGCGTCAGCACGTCCACCTCCTGGCGCAACTGCTTGAGCCGTTCCTTGTGCGAAACGCCGAAGCGCTGCTCCTCGTCCACGATCAGCAGTCCCAGATCCTTGAAGATCACATCCTTCTGCAGGAGACGGTGGGTGCCAATGACGATGTCGACCTTCCCCTCGGCCAGGGCGGCGATGACCTCTTTCTGCTCCGCGGCCGAGCGGTAGCGGCTCAACAGCTCGACCTTGACCGGGAACGCTTCCAGGCGTCGAGTGAAGGTCAGGTAGTGCTGCTCGGCCAGCACCGTGGTCGGTACCAGCAGGGCGACTTGTTTGCCGTCGGTGGCGGCCTTGAAGGCGGCGCGGAGGGCGACCTCAGTCTTGCCGTAGCCAACATCGCCGCAGACCAGCCGGTCCATGATGCGCGGCTCCTGCATGTCGGCCTTGACCTCATTGATTGCCTGGAGCTGGTCGGGCGTTTCCACGTAGGGGAACGCCGCTTCCATCTCCCGCTGCCATTCGTTGTCTGGTGCGAAGGCGTACCCCTTGCGCGAGGCGCGCACGGCGTAGAGCTTGATCAGCTCCTCGGCGATGTCGTGCGCAGCTTCGCGCGCGCGCGCCTTGGCCCGCGCCCACTCGGTAGTGCCCAGGCGGTTGAGCGCTGGCTGGCCCTCTCCCACGCCAATGTAACGCGAGACGCGATCGAGCTGGTCGGTCGGCACGTAGAGGCGGTCGGCGCCCTGGTACTCCAGCATGACGTAGTCGCGCTTGCCGGCGCCGTAGTCGCGGGAGACGATGCCCACGAAGCGCCCCACGCCGTGGTCGACGTGGACCACGAAGTCGCCGTGCTGCAGCTCGGCCAGGAAGGCGCGGTCGACCGCCGGACGCCTGGTGCGACGCTGCTCGGCATGCTGACCGAACAGCTCGTAGTCGGTCAGCAGGATGAGCCGCGCCGCGGAGCCGTCGTCAGGCCGGGCATCGTATTGCCAGCCATCGTGCAGGCCGGCCTGCACGATGGTGACGTAGCCCGGGGGCCAGACGCCGGCCAGGTTGGCGGCGCGCCGGACCGGCACGCCAAAGCCGTCCAGGAGCTCCTGTACTCGCTCGGCCTGTGGCGTACCGACGGCAACTTGCCGACCGTCCACCAGCCAGCGTTCCAACTGCTCGACCATGGGTTTGAACCGGCCGGCAAAAGAAGGCGGAGTGGAAAAGGAAAACTCGCTTACCTCGCGGCTCACGTGGAAGCCGGGCACGTTGGCGAGTAGCTCGCGCGCCGCCGATGCCACGCCGGGCGTCCAGTTTGGGGTGGCGCCGCTTTCGAGCAGCACCGCGCGGCGGCGTTGCAGCGGTGAAAGCAGCTCACGCCAGGTGAGATACGGCCGGCGCAGACCGGCCGGTACGTCGCCATTGGTGATGGCGCTCTCCCGCAGCTCCTCGCCTTGCTCGATGATCACGTGCAGCGAGGCTTCCAGCTCGATCGCCTCAACCAGGACAACGAGGGACGCCGGCGGCACATGATCGAGCAGCCCCTGCTGCTCTCCGAGGTAGGCGGCGAAGAAGTCGATGCCGTCGACGGATTGACCCTGTTCCAGCGCTACCAAATCCTCCTCCCAGCGCGCCCGAATGTCCTCACGCAAGTGGCGGGTCGAGAGGTCGCGTAGCTCCGCGACGACGGCTGGTCCTCGGTCGGGTACCGCCTCGCGGGCCGGCGCAACCAGAAGCGTCTCAACTTCGTCTTGCGAGCGCTGCGTCGCCGCGTCGAAGCGACGGATGGTCTCGATCTCGTCGCCGAACAGCTCGATGCGAAACGGACTGTCCGCCGTCACCGGGTAGAGGTCGACCACCCCGCCTCGCCTGCTAAATGTGCCCGGCTCTTCCACCAGCGCCGCCGGCTCGTAGCCGAGCCGCAGCCATGACGCCAACGTTTGCTGCAGCGGGAATCGGTCGTTGGGGCGCCAACGGCGTACCGACGCGGCAAGCGTCTCCGGCGTCAGCGTCGCCTGGCTGAGCGCGCGAACGGTCGTCACGATCAACGGGTGCTCGCCTTGCGCCAGCGAAACCAGGCAGCCGACGCGGCGTCCCGCGACTACAGCGTCCGAGATAAGGCGCTCGTAGGGGAGCGCGTCGCGCTCCGGGAAAAGAAGAACCGGACGTTCCGTACTATTCCAGGAGCGCAGCTCCTCAACCAGGCGGCCGGCGCTGCGGGTGTCGGGGAGCACGACGACGAGCGGAGCCTGAACGTGCCTGGCCATCACCGCGACGGCGAAGGAGCGCGCGGCTTCCAGCACACCGGTAACGACCGTGCCTTGCCCGACGGAGCGATCGCCGAGGAAGCGCGCCAGAGCGGCGGGGATCGCCGCGGCGGCCGCCGATGTATCAGGTATGGTCAGCGGCGCCATGGTCCCCCTCATCCGTTCGCTGGCGAACGGTCTGCACAGGAGCGCGCGGCCGCTGCTCGCTACCGGCGTTGGCGGCGCTCATCGCCGCCTCAATGCCCTCGGCCAGCCACTGCTCGACGGCGTCGGCGGCGCGGCGAACGGCATCGTCGGCGGCCTCGCGCTCATCACGATGAAATGGCGCCAGGACATAATCGATGACATCGTCGCGCGAGGCCGGCCGGCCAATGCCGACGCGGATCCTTGGATAGTCGGAGGCGCCCGTGACCTCGATGATGGACTCGAGCCCGTGGTGGCCGCCGGCGCTGCCGCGCGCGCGCATGCGCACCCGACCCAGCGGAAGATCGAGGTCGTCAAAGATCACCAGGGTTCGCTCCGGCGGCACGGCGAAGGCCGCGCGCAGTTGTTGGACGCTCCTGCCGCTGGCGTTCATGCCCGTCTGTGGTTGGGCGAGCAAGACGGCTCGCCCGCCGATCACGCCGGCGCCGGTGAACGACCGCTTTTGGCGTTTCGTCACGGCAATGTGATGACGTTGCGCCAACTCATTCACCGTCATGAATCCGACGTTGTGCCGGTGGTCGGCATAGTCGGCGCCTGGATTGCCAAGCCCTGCCACGACGTACAGCGGCGACCGATCGCCGTCGCCCTCGGCCATCCTCCTATGGCCGAGCAGCCGGAGCAACCACACCGTCGATGCCTTCCGCGGCCGTAGTGAGCCGGCCCCATTCTTCGATCGATAGCGTCTCAGCCCGGCGTCGGCCGTCGATACCTGCCGAGTCCAGCAGCACCGATACGGCGTCCGGCGGCAGCCGCAGATTGATGCGCATCGCGTTGTGCAGTTGCTTGCGGCGATCGTTGAAGCCTGCCTGCGCCAGGCGAAAGAAGCTCAGAATCTGCCGCCGCGGCAGCAACGGACGATCGCGCACCATAAACCGCACGAGTGCCGACGACACCTTCGGCGCCGGATAGAAACTGCTCGCCGGCACATAGCGGAGTATCTCCGGGTCGGCGTACAACTGCACGCTCAGCGACAACAGGCTCATGTCGCCCGGCTCAGCGCAGACGCGCTCGGCGACCTCGCGCTGCAGCAGCAACACCATGAGCGTCGGCGGGTGCTCATCTTCCAGGAAGTGACGCAGCGCCGTGGACGTGATGTTGTAGGGAATATTGGCGATGACCTTGTACGGCCCGTCGCCGACCAGGTCACGCGGGGACATCGCGATGACGTTACCCTGGACCAACTCGAGATTCGGATGTTCCCGGCGCAGCGGCGCCAGCAGCCGCATCATGTCCTTGTCGGCTTCGACCGCGACGACACGCAGGGCAGCGCGGACCAGATCCAATGTCAGCACACCTGGTCCTGGGCCGATCTCCAGAATCGTGTCGCCGCGCCCGACCCGGCCCGCGGACAGTGACTCCTGCACGACCTCCAAGTCGAGTAAAAAATTCTGTCCCCAAGCCTTGGATGGACGGACGTTATGTTCCCGAAGCGTGGCCTGCATCTCGCGCGGCGTAATGCGTCGCGCGGATTCGTACATACGCTGTTCCCGCCAGTTCCCTTTTGTCCCACAGGCTTACCACGCGGAGGCCCGGAGGGACAAGCGCTACAGTATACCGGTGGGGTGGCGGGATCCAGTGTGCAGGCCGCGCCATCATGCCTGCGCCGGCAGGTCATTTGCCGGCGGCAGCCGGTACACTGCCGGGTCGTGACAGCAAAGGAGACGCATGCACGATACGGAGCTCGCGCTGGCCATCGACGCGGCGCGCCAGGGCGGAGCCGTGCTCCGTGAGGGAATTGGCAAGATCAGGGACGTTCGGACGGTCGGCTACAAGGGCGAAGTCGATCTGGTGACGGAGTACGATCGGGCGTCCGAGCAGATCATCGTCGAGACCATCCGATCCCGCTTCCCGAGCCATCGCATCCTGGCCGAGGAGGGAACGACCGGTGGCGACGACCCGGCGCATCGCTGGATCATCGATCCGCTCGATGGCACGACCAACTTTGCCCACGGCTACCCAATGTCCTGTGTTTCGGTCGCTTACGAGATGGAGGGAGAGCTGGCGGTTGGCGTGGTGTACGACCCCTTCCGCGATGAGCTGTTCACCGCCATTCGCGGTTGTGGCGCCTACCTGAACGGGCAGTCGATACACGTGTCACCAACACCCGACCTCGCACATTCGCTCCTGGTCACCGGCTTCCCATACGACCGGAGCACGCTCGACGACGTGCTGGAGCGATTCGGGAGGCTCGTTCGGGCAACGCAGGCGGTGCGCCGCGACGGCGCCGCGGCGCTGGACCTCGCCTACGTCGCGGCCGGTCGCTTCGACGGCTTCTGGGAAGCGACCCTGGCGCCCTGGGATGCCGCCGCCGGCGCCGTGATCGTTCGCGAGGCCGGGGGCATTGTCACCGACTTTTCCGGTCAGCCGTGGACCGCCGCGCGTCGTTCGCTGATCGCGGCCAATGGACAGCCTATCCATGGCGAGATGCTGATCGCCCTTCGGTAGCGCGGTAAGGTGAGCGACGGCCGCGGGGCCGCCGCCAGGTTCCGTCCTAGGATTCGGAGCCACGAGTGCATCGTATCCGGCTCTGGTGGGGCCACGGCCTGTCGCCATGGGTGAAACTGACGTACCTGGTGCTGCTCGCCAATGCGGTTCCGGCCTTCGTCATTCTGATGACGGCGCCGGCCCAGACGCAGCACTGGTTCGTCTGGACCATCAAGCCGCCGATCAGCGCCCGGCTTCTCGGCGTCATGTACTTCAATGCCCTACTGTTGGTGGCGATGGGCTTCACTCGCGCCACCTGGGCAGAAGCGCGCATCACCGTCGTCGTGGTCACTACCTTCTCTATCGCCGCCACGTTCGTGACGATCTTCAACATCGGGCCGTTTCTCCTGCACCCCTGGTACCACCTGGCCTACTGGCTGAGCATGTACGTCATCTTGTTTGTCACCAGTCCCTACGTGCTGTGGCAGCAGCAACGCCGGAGGGACTTCGTTCCTTCCCGCGCATCGCCATTGCCATCTACGGCGCGCGTCGTGGCGGCGCTGGAGCTCGGAGTTGCCGGGCTGCTCGGTGTGGCGCTGTTTGTGAGCCCTCCCGCGGTGAGCATGTTATGGCCGTGGAACCTGACGCCGTTGGTTGGTCGTATGCTTGGCGTGTGGTTCACCAGCCTGGCGGCGGCGTATGGGTGGGCGCTGTGGGATGGCGACTGGAGGCGCACCTGGCCGATCTTCTGGCAGGCGATACCCACGGGATTGCTGTTGGCGATGCTGCCGCTTTTCCATAGCGGCGACATCCGTGTTGGGGCGCAGGGGAGCGTCGCGCTGTACTTGACGCTGGCGCTCGCGACCACGACGGGAGGTTGCGTGGCGGTTTGGCGCGCGAGATACGCCCGCATGGCCGGACTCATCCGTGGCGCTTCGTGAAGCGTGGAGCGGCCGGAGACTGGACATCCTGGCGTTGGTCGTGGCCGGCGCAGTCAATACGTTGCTCGCTCCAACGGTGGCGGGCTTCTCTTTTGGGCCGGGTCCCCTGGTGACGAGGAGTGACTTCGCGGCGAGAGCGCTGTGGGTTGCCGTACACGTACGTCGCTGGCAGCTCGGTTGGGCGTTCTGGTGCGTCGTCACGGCGTCGTTTGCCTGGAGCTTCTACGCCCTGTCACGCCACCTCGGCGGTCCTCGCCAGTGGCGTGACCTCGCAGTCGGCGTCGCGGTCGCGGCGGCCCTGGTGGATCTGGCCGGGATCGCCGTCAACGCGGCAGTCGTGCCTCGTGCGGTGTCGTTGCACCGACGGATCGACGACGCATCCCGTCTTGCCGGGGACACGGCCCTGGTGGATCTGATCAAGCTCGGCCACCTTTTGACCGATGTCGCTGCCTACGGCCTTTACAGCGTCGCCGGTCTGCTGCTCCTGCCGGCCCTGTTTGGGAAACGTGCCTATCCACGGACACTGGCGTGGCTCGGCGCGGCAGAGTGGTCGGTATCCGGGATTGCCTCAGTGCTGCTCGCAGTCGATCCGTCCCATGCGTCCGTGCCGCTCATCCTGTCGTTTGCGCTCTATGCGCCATGGGTCTGGGGGAGCGCAGTGTGGCTGGCGCGAACAAGCTCTCCAATCGCGTGAGCACCTCGTGGTCTGCCATGCGGGTTTAGTGACGCGTCCACCAAGTTCGGCGGACTTCCGGTGGCGACGGTCACCCGGCGAATAACTTCGCAGGGAATAGCCGCGACTTTAGTCGCCAGGGTCTCGTCGCCACCGGACGTTCCCAGGACTTCGTAGACGCACCATGTATACGGATGGACGTAGGGGAGTCCTACTACCGCCGCCGCGCGGCCGGTGTCACGTGGTACTGGCTCGAGGTAACCCAGGTGGCGAGCTGGGCACGGGTCACGAGGTCCAGCTTGCCCAGGATGTTGCTGACGTGGGTGCTCGCGGTACGATGCGAGACGACCAGCGCATTCGCGATCTGCCGGTTGGTCAGGCCACGCGCCACCAGGAGCGCCACTTCCCACTCCCGAGCAGTGAGGGGCGCCGGCGGCTGGTCGGGTCCCTCAAGCTCCTCAGACGTTACCCTACCTGGAGCGGGCGCCGGTTCTTCATAGAGCGCATACGTGGTAGCCTCCTCCAAGGACATACGCTTCCCTGCATTCCACAGCTCGCCGGCTGCTTCGCCCAGCGAGCGCTGCGCGGGAGCAAGGGCGCCATCGAACAACCTACGAAAGGTCGGTGGCAAGGGTGCTCCGATGGTCTCGCGCAGCGCTGCCGCTGCGCCGGCCAGGCGGATGGCGTGCTCCGGCCGGCCTTCGGCGGCCGCTAGATTGGCGGCGCAGTTGAGCCAGAAGGGTAGGCCCCACCGATCACGTAGACTCATCAGTTGAGGGAGCGTCTCTCTTAGTCTGCGCCGGGCGTCGCCAAAATCGCCGCGCGCGATACTGGTCCACCCTTGCAGCCCCAACGCGTACGTTATCTCTACGCCACCACCGGTGGCCTGACGCAGGGCGAGACTCTCCTCAAAGAGGGGGCCCGCTAGGTCGTAGTCCCCCTCGAAGGTGTGGAGCAAGCCGAGCTCGAAGAGCGATTCGGCCACGCCGCGCGCGTCGCCCGCGGCGCGACGCAGGGCGAGGCTCTCCTCCAGGAGCGGTCGTGCAGTCGAGAATTCCGCTTGCCAGTTCGCCAGCGTTCCGAGCATGTGCGTGGCGTTGGAACGGCCCACATCGTCGCCAGCCGCTTGCCACATGGTCAGACTGCTCACGCACAACTCGCGAGCGGCGGTGTAGTCACCTTGTGCCCAGGCCAGGCGTCCCGCGGCCAACAATGCCTGGGCCCGAGTGTTCCGCGCTGCGACACGCTCATTGGTCGCTTGGTCCGCCTCCGTGGCGGCAAGCAGCGTCTCCAACCATTGCCGGCCTTCGTGGAGGTGGCCGCGCGGCCACCAGAATCCCTGCAATGAAGTGGCGAGCGTCAGGCCGGCCGGAGGATCGCTTGCCTGATAAAAGGACAGCGCAGCGCGAAGGTTGCCATGATCACGCTCCAGTCGATCCAGCCAGCCCCCTTGACGCGGTCCCGCGATCTCGGTCGCCGCCGATTGAGCCAGGCGAAGAAAGTAGGCGGCGTGTCTGGAACGCAGCAGCGTCAGCTCACCGTGCTCGGTCAGGCGCTCCCAACCGAAATCGCGGATGGTCGTCAGCAGGCGAAACCGCGCGTCGTCACCGGCATCGTCTCGCAGCAAGATGCTTTGATCTACCAGAGAAGCCAGGTTGTCCATGAGCCCGCTGTTGTCGCCTCGCGCGCAGACGGACTCTACCGCGTCGAGCGTGGAACTGCCAACGAAGACCGAGAGGTCGCGGAACAGCCGTTGCTCGCCGGCATCGAGAAGCTCGTAGCTCCAGGCGATCGTCGCTTGCATGGTTCGTTGCCTGGGTGGCGCGTCACGCGAGCCTACCTGTGGCACGGCGAGCCGTGCGTCCAGACGAGCCAGGAGCACGTGCGGGGGCAGCAGCCTCACCTGCGCTGCTGCTAACTCAATCGCCAGCGGCAGACCGTCGAGCCGGCGACACAAGGCGGCCACCGCCCCTGCTGTCGTGTCATTTAGAGAGAAGTCTGACCTGGCCGCGTGGGCACGCTCCACAAAGAGCTGCGCTGCCTCGCCTGCCTCGGTCAACTCCTCGGCACTCTGACCCGGGCCGGCGGGGATGGACAGTGGTGGCACGGGATAGGCGTGTTCGCCGCTGAGGCGCAGCACAGCCCGGCTGGTGACGAGCAGCTTTAGCCTCGGGCAGGACAACAGTAGTTTCCCGACTACCGCCGCCGCTGCTATCACCTGCTCGAAATTGTCGAGAATGAGCAGTAGTTCTCGGTCGCGCAGCGCGACCTGGAGACTCTCGAGCGGCGTCTGGCTGGCGACTTCCGGTACGTCGAGGGCATCGACGACCGCTCCAGGCACGAGCGCCGGATCGTCAAGGTCGGCAAGCGCCACGAAACGTACACCGTCGTCGAACGCCTCTGCGAGCTCGCCTCCGACCTGAAGGGCCAGGCGAGTCTTCCCGACCCCGCCGGGTCCGGTGAGCGTAAGCAAGCGGCAGGCGGGCGACTCGCGTGTCAGGAGCCGCGTTACGGCCTCGACCTCCTGTGAGCGGCCGATGAAGCTGGTGACCGGACTCGGAAGCAATGTAGACCCGTACGTCATCTTACGTAGCCTCCACACTCGACTCGTACGGCCATGATTCTCCCTCAGAATACGTCAACTGCACGATGCATGCTCACTCGCAGCGCCGTAGTGTGGCAGCTACGAAACAAAGGCAGGGGACCACTGGAAGGGCCCCGCCAAAGAGAGAAAGGGTGTCCGAGATGCAGCTCTTCCCAATCCGTCAGGTCCGACAGGCGTTTGCCGGCGCGACCTCGTGGGTCTCGCGTACGAAGTCGAACATTCCCCAGGGCTTGCGCTTGCCGGCGCTCATCGCCACGAGCGCCTCGGTGGTGCTCCTGCCCACGGCAATGCTGGCCGGCCAGGCTACCGCGGCGTCAAGCGCGCCGGATCAGATTCAGTTCCAGCTTCAACCCAATCCCGCGATCGTCAACTGCCTGGCCAAGTATCCCGGCGACCCAAACCGCCAGCCCGAAGCCGACGTAACCGTGACGAGGGGCGAGCTCAACGACCGGTTGAACGTACGGCTGCGCAACATCAAGCCGAATCTCCAGTTCGACCTCTTCACCGTGCAGCGCAGTCTGCTGGAGTCTGATGGCACGAAGGACCCCAACTTCCACGGCTTCGGCATGGCCTGGTATCAGTCCGACCTGGAGGCCAACGGCGCCGGTGGCGGCAGCGCCACCATCAACACGATCTTGCTGGACCAGATCTTCGGCTTCGATCCGGACGTCAACCTGCCGCCCACGAACACCTTCCACGTGGGCTTCTGGTTCAACAACCCCAACGACGCGGCGGCATGCGGGTTCGATCCCAACAAGCCCACGCCGTTCAATGGCGAGCACAAGGCGGGGCCGCTCGCGATGATCAGCCTGCCTGATGCCGACACCAACCTCGGTCCGCTCTGCACCAACCCTGATACTTCCACGACACCGGCCGGCTGCAACCCATAACCCTGTCGAGAGCAAAGTCGGGATGTCCGGCGCCCACCCGATCGGCGGGAGCGACCGCTCTCGCCGATCGGAGCTGGAACAGGTCCCCGTGTTGTAGAGGTTCGGCGCGGGGAGGAAGGAGGTCACAGGATGTCGAGGATCGTGGTGCTCGGCGGCGGTGTCGTCGGGCTGTCGACGGCGATGCTGCTGGCGCGGCAAGGCAATGACATCACCGTGCTCGAACGCGACGGCGAGTCCGTCCCCGTCTCGCCCGAGGCGGCGTGGCAGGCCTGGGGGCGCCGCGGAGTCGTGCAGTTCCGGCAGCCGCACTACCTGCACTCGAGCGCACGTCAGATCATCGATCGCCATCTGCCGGACGTGAAGGAGGCGCTGCTCCGGTCCGGCTGCGTCTCGTTCGACCTATGCACGACGATGCCGCCATCCATCGCCGATCGCGCGCCGCGCGCGGGCGACGAGCGCTTCGTGACCGTCACCGGTCGCCGCCCGACGATCGAGTACGCGTTCGCCACCGCCGCCGGGAGGCTCCTCCCGGTCGTGCGCGGCGTCTCGATCGCGGGCCTGCTGGTGGGCTCGTCGGCCGCGAAAGGTATCCCGCACATCCGCGGCGTGCGCACGACGGACGGCGCAGTGTATGCCGCGGATCTCGTCGTCGACGCGACGGGGCGACGGTCGAAGTTACCGGACTGGCTGGCGGCCGTCGGGGCTCGCCGCCCGATCGAGGAGGCCGAGGAGTCTGGATTCCTCTACTACACGCGCTACTTCCGCACCGCGACGGGAGGGGTCCCGCCCTTTCGGACGGGGCTCCTGACCCACTACCACTCGTTCTCGCTGCTGACTCTCCCCGGCGACTCGCATACGTGGTCGCTGACCGTGTTCATCCTCACTGGGGACCCGGCGCTGAAAGCGCTACGCGATCCCGAGCGTTGGACCGCGCTCGTCGCCGCATGCCCCCTGCACGCCCACTTGCTGGACGGCGAGCCGATCACCGGCGTGCTCCCGATGGGCGGCATCACCGACCGCTACCGGCGATTCGCCGTGGACCGCGCCCCCGTCGCGACGGGGATCGTGAGCGTGGGCGACGCGTGGGCCTGCACGAACCCGGTCGGCGGCCGTGGGATCAGCATTGGCCTCATGCACGCCCTCGGCACGGCGGAGGTGGTGGGGCGACACTTGGACGACCCGCTCGCGCTCGCACTTGCCCAGGACGCCATGACCGAGGCGCGGGTGACGCCGTGGTACCGCAGCACTGTGGAGCTCGATCGCGGGCGGTCCGCCCAGGTCAACGCGGCCATCCACGGCTGCGTCGCGCCTTGCCCGGCAGGCCCCGCGGGGGCGCTCCAGATAGCGATGCTGCATGACGCGGAGCTCTTCCGGGCTTCGCTGGAGATCGCATCGCTACTCGCGTTGCCGCGGGAGGTCATGGCTCGGCCCGGCCTGGCCGAACGCATCGTGGATGTGGCCAACGCGCAAGAGGCCGTCGAGCCCCCCGCTCCCTCCCGCGCAGAGCTGCTTCGGATGGTGTCGTAGCGACGCGAAGGGACGAGCACACGGCGCCTCACCGTCGCCACGTCCTGCCAGCGACGCCGCGGGCCGAGGGCAAGGGTTCGGGCGAGCAGGTACAGGCCGGAGTTGCGCGGATCTGAGGCAGCTAGCCAATATCCGCCATCACCGTGTCCGCCGGCCCGCCCGACGCTGAACCGTCGGGCTAAACAGGACCAACCCTGCTGAAGCAGGCTGAGGACGAAGGGAGTCGCGGACCGTAGCCTTAGCCGCCTTCAGGCGGGTTGGTCCTGTTAGCCTGCTGGTTCAGCAGTAGGCGCCGTCGCGCTCGACGCCCCCGCGGAATCGCCAGCGGCAACAGACTATTCGCCGGGCCTAGAAGAACTCGTCCAGCAGTTGGTAAAACCGCACCTTCGCCTCGTCCACTCGCTCCAGTCCGTACTCGCGAAAGAGCAGGGGCGCCCACTGTCGTCCCCCGTTTCTGGCCAGGCTGCGAGCGGCGATACCCAGATCCTGATAGCGGTCGGCGATGCCGCCGCGGTCCCAATCGATGAAGCCGTTGAGCGTCGTTCCCGACGAGTTGAGGATGACGTTGGGCAGGCAGTAGTCGCCGTGGGTAAACACAACGTCCTCATTGCCGGGCACGGACGATAGAAGCTCGTCGAACAGGTCGACGGCGCGCCTGCCTTGCCGCACGGCGTCGAAGTCCGCCTCGTCCACCTGTCCGGCCAGTAAGCGCCCACGGGCCAAGGGGATACGCGCCGCCAGCCGCTGGTCGAATGGGCAGTCCTCGACAGGTAGGCTGTGGATCATCCGCAGTCCCGTCGCCAACAGCCGGACTACGCGCAGGAGGTTGCCGGCGAAGGCCTCGTCGTGGGCCATGAGGCCAGCGATCTCGGACGTCATCAGGTAATCGCCCGCCCCATCTTCGCGGAAGTAAAGCACGTCAGGGACCGGTATCCTTCCCGCCAGCCAGTCCAGGCGCGCCTTTTCATCCGCCAGGCGCACGCCAAGATCGCGCGGCGCCACTTTGAGGTAACGGTTGCGCTCTCCGGCTTGCGCTAGGCGAAACATCTGCACACCAGAGCAGCCCACGGTGACGGGCGTCCATGTGGCTTGTCGCGTCAGCGCCACCAGTGCCGGCGGGAGGGGCAGTAGCTGGTTTTCGTTCGATTGCACGCTTGTCCTACCGCCCGAGAGGAATTTCCAACACGGACGCCGAGAGAGGAGGAGCTGACCAAACGAGATCGCCGCCGGCGGGAGCAAGCTGCTGGGTGTTCAGGCGCACGGCGTCGGGCTCCTCGAACGAGTTCACGCTGTCCGGTCGGTCGCCGGCGACGACGTGCGCGGTTACGGTCGCCACTACGGCAGCATCACGCAACAAGAGATGGACCTCCGCCGCGTCACGCTGGTGCAAGTTGACAAGCGACAGATACAAGGTCTTGCGCTCGGCATCCATCGTGGCCAGCGCGTCTACGTAGGGAATCGACCCGGCCAGTACCCGCGATGAGCTGAACGCGTCACACTCGGTATCGCTGGAGACCAGCAACGGTCCACTGTAGGTGGACGCGGCGAGGAGGGGCCAGTAGATCGTCTGCAGGAAGAGGCCGTCGTCGCGCGTGAAGATCGGCGCGATCACGTTGACGAGTTGGGCCAGGTTGGCGATCCTAACCGTAGCAGCGCGGCGACGGAGCACGTTCAGGAACGCGGCGACGCACACGGCGTCGGTCAGATCGTAGCGTTCCTCCAGCGGACTTCGGCGCTGGCGATACCAGCAGTTCCACTCGTCCACAGCAATGCCGATCGGACGGGCAATCTTCTGCTCGCGGCGAGCTCCGGCAATCAGACCGGCAAGGACGTCGAGGTACTCGGCCGCCGCGTAGACGGCGCCGAACAGGGAAGTGATCTCCTCTTCGTCCCGCCGCGGTCCGAAATAGAAGTGCGCCGAGAGGTAGTCGACGTGCTTGGCCGTGTGCCGGAGCACCTCCCAGTCCCAATCCACCCGTTGCGCGCCACAGGCCACGAGCTGGATGGATGGATCGGTCCAGCGCAGCACCTTCGCCGTCTCCTCGGCCAGGCGGGCGTACTCCTCGGCCGTCTTGTGCCCGATCTGCCAGTCGCCGTACAGCTCGTTCCCCAGACCCCAATACCTCACGTTATACGGCGCCGCGTGGCCATTTTTGCGTCGCAACTCGGCGTAGAAGGTGGGGTCGTCGCAGTTGCAATAGGCCAGCCAGGCGGCCGCCTCATCAATGCTGCCGGTGCCGAGGTTGAGACAGATGTACGGCTCGGCGCCGATGAGCCGGCAGTACTCGATGAATTCGTCCGTGCCGAACTGATTGGACTCAATGGCGTGCCAGGCCAGCTCGTGCCGGTGCGGTCGCTGCTCCGGCGGCCCGACCCCATCTAACCAGAGATAGCCGGAAACGAAGTTTCCACCCGGCCAGCGCAGATTGGACACGCGCAGACGGCGGACCGCGTCCGCCACATCCTTGCGGAAACCGCGCTCGTCGCTCAGCGGCGACCCCGGCTGGAAGATCCCGCCGTAGATGCAGCGCCCCAGGTGCTCGGCGAAGTTGCCGTAGACGTTGGGATCGACGGCCCCGACAACACGGCTGGGCTCGATCCTGACCGTTGCCTTCACCTTGTTCCTCCAGACCGGCGACGTTGCTCCAGTTTCCAGTCCCTCCGCGCCGCGGGAAGGGCTAGGAGAGGTCCGCCTCCGCCGCCAGCGCTCTATCTACCGCCTCAACGGTGGGGGCGATCACCCCGTCGTCGTGGGCCAGCGACACGAACGCCGCCTCGAACGGCGACGGCGCCAGGAAGACTCCGGCATCGAGCAGCCGGCGATGGAAGCGGCGAAAGCGCTCCGCGTCGGCCTGCTTGGCTTGGTCGAATCGCTGCACTGGGCCGGAGATGAAGAACAGGCTGAACATGCTGGCGGCGCGATTGATCGTGGCAGGGACGCGATGGCGCTCCGCGGCGGCGGCCAGGCCCGCTTCCAGGCGGGCCGAGCGTTGTTCCAGTAGGTCATACACGCCAGG
>CALBSQ010000114.1 GCA_937967325.1 uncultured Chloroflexota bacterium | reverse complement strand
ACCCGGGTGACGGAAATGCCGGGGCCGCGATTGCAGGGCCCGCAAGCGGGCGCCCTCGGCCAAGCGACCGGGCGACTGCGGTCCCTTTCATTCTGGAAGCACGTCCACCGGACGGGGGATACTGCATGTGCTACGGTGATGATGGCATGCCTCAGGAGGTGGAGACGTGAAGGACGCTGCACGCGACCCTGCATCGGCGGCCATCCCGGCCAAGAGGCCACTGAGCCCGCATCTATTCTCCGGCCCCACAGGCACTGTGGGCGACGTGCGTGTGCAGAGCGGCTACCCCATCTGGAGCCTCGTCGCCGACTGGATGGCACGAGACTACAACGATGGCGCGGTGATTGGGGATTACGCGCTTAATCCCGGCGAGTGAGAGGCGGCCAAACGGTATTATGCCGATCACAAGCCTATCATCGATGCCCGCATCATCCTCAATCAGCAGCCCGAGGATGATGACGATGTGCCGGCCATGCGCACCGCCGAAGACTTCTTCGCCTGGGTCGCGCACCGTGGTGAGGCGGGCGATCGGGAGACCTCGACAATATCGCGCGCCTAGTGGCGATGTTGCTGGTGGACGAGGGTATTGGACGCGACCTTGTGCAGGCGCTGGTCGCCGAGGGATTCGTCGCGATCCACTGGCTGGATATCGGTCCCAAAGGCGCCAGCGATTCCCTGGCGTTCTTCCAGGCCCAGCAGAGAGGGCTTGCGCTGTTCACGCACAACCGTGACGACTATGTGCTGCTGGCGACCGCCTGGCACGATTGGGGGCTGGGCGATCACCACGGCGTGATCGCCCCCAGGCCGGGGATGCGACAGCTCATTCCGCCACGGTTGTATCCCGTCATGCGCCGCTACTGCGCGGACCTCTCCTCGTTCGTGAACCGGATCGAACTGTATTGACCTGATGAGACTTCGGATGGTACGACAACAGCGATAGTATCCAGCGCCAGCTGACGAGCGCATCCATGGCTGAGCGAATGATAAAGGCTCGCCGTCGGACTAAGATCATTCTAGTTGGATAACCCGCACAACTCCTGCCGCTCGGTTGGCCATTTCCTGATCCCAGGTGAGCAAAGGGAGGTTGAGCACTGCTGCCACCGCGACGTATACCGCGTCGGCGCCACGGAGCCGGTAATCGGCCGCCAGACGTGCCGCTTCGGAAGCCATTTCCGCATCCAGCGAGACGAGGCGCAAACCAGGCACACGAACGATCGCTTCAGCCGCCTGACGACCCAGCGCAGGGATACCCGTGCGCCTGGAGATCGCTCCGGCCACCTCGGGCAGCACAACCGTAGGTACGGTCAATGGATCATCGTCCGCCGAGTATTGAGCGAGCCGGCGGCGACTCTCCTCGTGATGAACCTCCAGCGGAAGCAGGGCGCTCACCCACAGACTCGCGTCGACGACCATCAGAGATCCCTCCGGCCCTCGCGCACGGCTTCAACAGCCGTAACTCCGTCTGACCAATGGGCGCCGATCGCCTCGCTCAGCCGGTCCCAGTTCTGCCAAAAGGCCTCCGGGTCGCGTGCAGCCTCTGCCGGTTCGGTTACCGCCGATAGGCGAGCCACGACGCGGCCGTGGTAGGTAATCTCGAAGCCGGTTCCCTTTTCACGGACCTGCCGCAAGATCTCACTCGTTCGTTCCTTCAGGTCACGTACGCCGATGCTTTGCATCCCTACCCGCCTCCGTTGTGCGCCCAATTGTGGGCACAGTGTACCGCGCCGGGGCCGGTGGGACCGATCGTCCCTAGGATCGGGCTGGACGATCCGTGTGCTACGATCCGCTACGCGCCTACACCAGAGGCGCCGCGACATCTTATCAAACGGAAAGCGAGCGCGGCATGCGCATCACCGGCATCACCACCTTCCTCGTCGATGCGACCCCTCCCGGTGGCTGGGGCGGCGGCGGACGGAACTGGCTGTTCGTGAGGGTCGATACCGACGAGGGCATCTCCGGCATTGGGGAGGCGAGCGGCTGGCCGCGGGTGATCCAGACGGCCATCGACGACCTCAGCGTTGTCGTCGTGGGCGAGGATCCCTGCCGGATCGAGCGGCTCTGGCAGAAGATGCTGCTGGCCATCATGGGGCACGGCATGACCGGCGTGGTCGGCGCCGGCGCCATGACCGGCATCGAGATCGCCTGCTGGGACATCCTGGGCAAGAAGCTCGGCGTGCCGGTCTGCGACTTGCTCGGTGGGCGTGTCCGCGATAGCGTGCGCGTCTACGGCCATGCCGGCAACGCGCAGCGCGCCCAGGAGCTGGTTGGTCGCGGCTACACGGCGTTGAAGTGCGGCGGACCACACAACCCGGTGCCCACGGTGCGCGCTGTCCGCAGGGCCGTGGGGGACGATGTGGACGTCTGCGTCGACGTCCACGGTCCACCCTGGTTCACCGTGCCCGACGCCATCCGCGTGGGCCAGGAGTTGGAGGAGTACGACATCCTCTTCTACGAAGACCCCGTGGCTCCGGAGAACGAGGAGGCGCTGGCTCGCGTGGCCGAGGCGGTGAATGTGCCGGTGTCGGCCGGCGAGCGCCACGCCACCATCTACGGCTTCCGCAACCTGATCGAGCGCGACATCGTGGACGTGATCCACCCCGACACTGGTCGCGCCGGCGGCCTCTTGCAGATGAAAAAGATCGCCGCCCAGGCCGAGTCGCACTTCATCCAGATGGCCCCGCACGACGGCTCCAACGGTCCGGTGGCCGAGGCGGCAGCAGTCCAGCTGATGGCCGCCATCCCCAACTTCCTGATCCTGGAGCACCTGGCCGACGACGTGCCGCAACGCTACGAGGTGGCCACGGAGCTGAAGGTGGTGGACAGCCACATCGCCGTGCCAACCGCGCCGGGGCTGGGCATCGAGCTGAACGAGGAGGCTTGCCGCGCTCACCCGGGCGGTCAGAACGTCGGCAGGGTCAACCAGCAAGTTCTGGACGCCACCTACGTGCAGGCCCGCTCGCGCCGCCGCCGGTTGATGGGGCGAGAAGAAGGGTAGGAGGCAGACCGGTGGCAGAACATGGCAGTGTCCCACGCCGGCGCTGGGGTAGGAGCAACCTCTCTATCCCGGTCATTCCCTTTGGCACGCAGGGATTCGGCAACAACTTTGGCTTCGTCTCCGACGAGGACACCACGGCGCTGGTCCATCGCGCCATCGAGCTGGGCGTGAACCATTTTGACTGCGCCCGCTGCTACGGCGACTCGCTGCGCAAGCTCGGCGTTGCGCTGCGCGGCGTTCCTCGAGACCACGTCATCATCTCCGGACGACTGTGCCTGCACGCCAATCGCTCCGCCCTGCAGCCGCCGCTGGAGCCGACCGCGGACGACGCCAAGCGGGACATCGAGGACCAACTCTCCTTGCTCGGCCTCGACTACTTCGATGCCGTCCTGGTCCACGACCCATCTGATATGACGCCTGTGCTGGCGAGTGGTGGCGCGCTGGAAGGGCTGCTCGCGCTCAAGGCACGGGGCCTGGTGCGCAACGCCGGCTTCGGCATGCGGCCGCACGACTTCCACCAGCAGGCGCTGGCCACCGGCGACGTGGACGTGATGCTCACCTTCAACGACTACAACCTGCTGCGGCAGAGCGCCGCGGCGCCGGGCGGCATCCTAGAGGAAGCGGCGCGGCGGGACGTCGGGGTGCTCAACGGCTTCTCTATCGTGCGAGGCATCCTCACCGGCGCCGATGTGGACGAGGCGGCGCGTAAGGGCGGCTGGCGCAACGCCGAGGACATCGAGCGGGCCAAACAGATACGGACGTGGGCAAGGCAGCGGGGGGTGAGCCTGCTGGCGCTGGCGCTGCAGTTCTGCCTGCGCGAGGGCCGCATCCAGGGCAACCCGCTGGGCAATCAGAGCGTGAGCAACCTCGAGCAGAACGTCGCCGCCGTCAGCGCGCCGCTCCCCGACGACATCTGGCGCGCCTTTGAGGAGGCCAAGCTGTGAGCCAACCTGCTACTACTGCCGCTGATATCGAGAACCGGACCGACGCAGCCGCCCCGCGTGCCTTGCTGCTCCTGGGGCAGGCGCCGGAGCAGACGGCCCAGTTCCACAATCAGCCGGAGCACTGGGCCTTGCTGGCCGAGCACCTGCGGGCCGCCGATCTGAGCACCCGCTGGATCACCGACGACCTGAGCGTCCTGAACCAGGCCGATCTGGCGCGCTTCGACGTGGTTCTCAACTACTCGACGGGGCTCGCCCCCACCGACGATCAGGCAGCCGCCTTGCTGACGGCGATCCGTGGGGGTGTGGGCTTCGTCGGCCTGCACGCGGCCACCGCCACCTTCCTCAACCAGCCGGCGTACCTGGCGATGGTCGGGGCGCGTTTCCGCCGCCACGACCCGATCAAGCGCTTCACCATCGCCTTCACCGGCCGGTCCCACCCCATCACGGCTGGCCTCGCCGACTACGAGCACGAGGACGAGCTCTACGAGCTCACCGCCGACTTCGTCAACCGCGACAACGTCGTCCCGCTCGACGGCATCGAGGTGCTGGCGGAGGCGGAGGGGCGCCCGATGGTCTACGTCAAGCGATACGGCTCCGGCCGCGTGGCCTACCTGGCGCAAGGCCACGACCACCGCTCCCTGGGCCATCCCACCTATCGCGACTTGTTTACGCGCGCCGTCGCCTGGGCAGCCGGCCGGCTGTGAAAATGGGCAATAACCGAGAGGACGGGGGCGCCGGGGCCGCGATTGCGATCGGCGGCCAGGAGGGCCGGACTGCGGTCCCTTTCATGTGGCGACGGCCGTCCGGGGGTGGAGGATACTTTGATCGGCATCGCGCGGCGAAGCGCCTGGCCCGTGGGACTGCCTCCGGCTACTCCCTAGGTTTCAGTGGCAGCACTCCCAACTGGCGCAGCACGCTCAGCCAGCCTACTTCGCTGTTGTGCTGGACCACCTTGCCGCCGGCAACACGGTTCATCGCCAGGAACTGGCACTCGACCGTCTTGCTGGTCGGGGCGATCCCCATAAATGTGCCGGTATGGGTGGCACGCAAGAGGCAAAACGTGGCCACGGTATCGCCTTCGGCGATTTGCTGCTGCACGCCGAGGCTGACGTCAGAAAAAGCGGCAAGGACGAGCGGGACCATGCGCCTGGTCTCAGCGAAGCCGGGATGCGCGTCGAACACGGCCGAGTCGTTGCGCCAGATTCCCTCCAGAGCCTTGCGGACGAGGGCCTTCTGCTCTTCCTCTACCACCACAGTGACTCCTCACGCTGAATGCTGCGCCGTAGTGTACCTGGCATCAATCACCAGCAGAGGTCTCGGCGCCCTTCGCGCACCGCCGTCGGCGTCCATCGACGCGACCTATGTGCCATCGCCCTCACGGCGGCGATTGACGAGACCGGAGGAATAGGAGATCAGCTCGTGGCACAACCAGAGTCAACTAGCCAACGTACGTCACGATACGGTGTCCACCCCGCCTTCGCCATGCAGGAGTCGACGCTGGCGAACTTGAAGGCCAAAACCGGCCAGTCGCTGGACGAGTGGATCAAGCTGCTCGAGGAGTCGGGTCCGGCGCCAGAGAAGTCGCGCGCCGACTGGCTCAAGGCGCGGCACCATCTGGGGACCAACGTGTCCGCCTGGATCGCCGAGCGGGCGGCCGGGCGGGATCCCGTAGCGGAGTACGACCCCGACGCGCTGGTCGCGGCCATGTATGCCGGTCCCAAAGCTGCGTTGCGCCCGGTGTACGAGCGCCTGCTGACGCTGGGGCTGGAGCTGGGCAACGACGTTCGCGCCTGCCCCGCCACCACGATCGTGCCGCTCTACCGGCATCACGTCTTCGCCGAGCTCAAGCCAACCACCCGCACCCGCATCGACCTCGGCCTTGCCTTGAAGGATACGCCGGCCACGGGGCGGCTGATCGGCACCGGCGGGCTGGGCAAGGGCGACCGCGTCACCCATCGAATCCCTGTCAGCAGCCTCGACGAGATCGACGAAGCAGTGACCCGCTGGCTCGAAACAGCCTACGACCTCGATGCCTAAACAGACTATGACCAACGCATCGTCCAGCCTGGCAAATGGTCTGTGTCGCCCAGTTAGGACTTGACACGTGTCACCCAACGCTGGCATGATACAGATATGCCTGAGCGGTCAAGCAATTACCAGCAGCCTGACGATCTGAACCCACTGGGGGCGCGGGTCATTGGTGAGGCGACCGGCGACGTGCTGGAGCAGCCAGAGCCTAGGGTGCGTGAGAAGAATCCGCATGCGGCAGCGCTCGGGCGGTTGGGAGGCAAGAAAGGGGGGCCGGCGCGAGCAACGAAGCTGAGCGCGTCGCGGCGCAGCGAGATCGCTCGTAAGGCAGCACAGGTGCGATGGCGTAGTAGGCGCGGGGAGCAATAGCAACAAGGCGGTTAATTGCTTGATATGATGCCAAAGAGCGCTAACGAATTCGTTGAACAGCAACTCAACGAGCGCCTGTCGCTGGTAGAAGATGCTTTCGACTCCGATGCCTTATGTATCGTCGGTCCCCTTTTCGACGGCGTAGATGATTTGATCCGTGCCGAGATCCAGGGCATGCAAGGACGAGAGACTCGGCGGGCCCGCCTCGCCGTGATGCTCACGACCCCCGGCGGATTCATCGAGACGGTCGACAGGATTGTCGCCACGTTCCGGCATCACTATCCGGACCATGTCAGTTTTATCGTCCCGAACTACGCCTACTCCGCCGGCACGGTGATGGTGATGTCGGGCGATGAGATCTTTATGGACTACTACTCCCGTCTGGGGCCAATCGACCCACAGGTAGAAACGCGCAGCGGGAGACAGGTATCAGCGCTCGGCTATCTCAAACAGTGGGAGCGCCTGATGAAAAAGGCGGAGGCCGGGGAGCTGAACACGGCGGAGTTTCAGTTGATGATCGCCGGGTTCGATCAGGGCGAACTCTACGACTTCGAACAGGCGCGGGACCTTTCCATCAGCCTCCTGAAGGAATGGCTGGTGAGATACAAGTTCAAGGATTGGCATAGGACGGAGACTCGCCAAGTCCCCGTGACGAACGAGATGCGAGAAGGCCGGGCCGAAGCGATCGCCAAGGATCTCCAGAACACCGACAAGTGGCACAGTCACGGGCGCGGCATCTCGATGGCTGTCTTGCAGCGAGATCTCAATCTGAAGATCGACGACCTTGAGCGCGACGCCGAACGGTGTGAGCGGGTCAAGCAGTACCATGACTTGCTGGCCGACTACATGGTGAAACTCGGGCGATCGGGTATGCTTCACACGGTCGATAGCTTCGTGACCTATCTGAAGGAAGAATGAGGGGCGATGTGATGGCCGACCGGTTCACCCTAGAGGAAGTCCTGGACCGAAATCCGCGAATCGACCGGGAAAAGCTCGAGGAATCGATGGCGGTGCTGCGTCACCTCCGCGAAGATGGCCTGGCGAGAAAAGGGTACGATCTAGTCCCCCCGCATGGAGGGCGACGCGTCTCCGCCCAGGATGACGCGCGGTCCGAGCCGCGACGGATAAGGTCGCGACGCTCGCGAATGCCCAAGTAGCGACGCGATCCCGTTGGGCGGGGCAGCGTTCGTCATCCATCGAATCCCTGTCAGCAGCCTCGACGAGATCGACGAAGCAGTGGCCCGCTGGCTCACGGCAGCCTACGACCTCGATGCCTAAACAGACTATGGCCAACCTGGATGCGACCGGCGACCATTCCGCATACTGCGACAGACCGCTCCTTAGTTGTTGACGTACCAACGGTTCGGTGGCAAATTACCAACGAGCGTGAGAAACATTCGGAGGAAAAGCATGGCGTCTCCCAACGTAGCGGATTGCGTCGACGACAATGACCATCTGGCGCTGGAGCCCGGTCCGGTGTGGGATTCGTTCGAGCAGTTCCGGTTGGCCGGTGCCAAACAGCTTCCGGCGCAGCTCCGCGACAACCAGGTCGGCTGGCTCACTGTCAGGGGACGGAAATACGCGATCATGACCGGCGCCACCTTCCATCGCGTCTATGGGGCCACTCAGGATGCCGGCCGCTTGGCACGGGGACTGCACCTTATCCGGCAGGCCGTGCAACTGGTGCTGCACTCACATGGGTCGGATGTCGCCATCGAGCACCTGCGCGACCTGGCTCTCTCAACGCCAGTGCTGGAGCCGGCCCTCTCTCGGCAAGAGACGGATCTCCATTTTTTTCCGGAGGAACAGGCGGACGAGGCTGACGTCTTGAGAGCAGGTGAGCCGTTCGAGTTGGATCCCCGGAAAGTCAGCCGCCCGACATGGCACGGGCGGGGCTGACTGGTGCCGGAGATCATCGACGTCGGTGCGCTGGAACGACGTCTGGCTCCCCTTTCGCACGGGACCGAAGCGCTCACGGTCTTGCGGACGGCGCTGCAGCAAGTCGACCGATACGTGCCGCCGTTGCCTGACGACGATGCGGACGTGCTGTTCAACGTCGCGCTGCTGGATCCGTTCGCCCAGTGCAGCAACGCCGCGCTCGCGGCCGCAGAGCGGCGCGCCTCGATGACACTGCTCGGCTGGCGAGTGTTCGGGGCGTTGCTGCGAAACATCCAGGTTCGGGAAGCCGTGGAGGAGGTTGCCATCCGAACGGCCTGACTAGCACCGCGGTACCCCCCTTCACTCCCGCCGATCACACGACTGCGTGCGGTGTGCAGGGAGCGTTGTCGTATCAAGGCGGAGATGCTTACCTCACCCCGCGCTGGTTACCGTTTCCGCTTCCCCGATGCATGGGCTGGCAAGCCCACCGTGCGTGCCAGCAGCCCTTGGATCTCCTAGCGACGAAGCACAGCCCCGAACAGCCCTCCTTGAGAGCGGTGCGCCACGAGGTCGGCCTTAGGGAGACCCGTCAGATCGGCACGAAAATGCACACCGCTGACGGCTGGAGGCAGGTTGGGCTCGACCTTTGGGATCACCGTCGGCTCGAAGAAAGCAAGAGAGCTCTCGGCGACATGGCGGTCAAATCGCTCCTCCTGGGCATGTCGCCAACTGTCGCCCAGGGTCTGAGCCACTACCTGATCAACGTGAAGGAGGAGCTGCGGGTTATGGCCGACCCGGGAGCGCACCTCGCTCACTAGATCCGCGAGTGCGGTGCCGGCTCCCGCTTGCTCAACCAGCACCGAGGCGACGAGCACCCGGGTCCCCGGCACAGGCAGGAGCTGCTCGAGCGCAAAGTGGTGCTGCCGAACGCGGCCCGTGGCACTCTTCACCTCGATGCGCTGGCTTCCGGCACTGAAGTCGTAGCGGTCACCAGGCAGGACGTGCCACGCTGCAGCCAACGGCGCGGGGTCGCGCAGCCGCGCCATGAGAAGAATTTCCGCCCACAAACCTTGCACTGACTTCCGAGGAGCGGTGACTATCGACCGGAACAACTCAACGAGCCGGTCTATGGCCCTACTGACGTCGACATGTGAGGGCTCCTCGCCGAGGAACGCGACGACGGCAGCCGCAATCCGGAGGAAGTACAAGTGCAGCGCTCGGTCCCTGCCAGTGCATCGCACGACCGTGAATCTCCCCTCCTCGACCGAGCCGTCGAGCTGGGTGACTCGACAGTCGACGTCGTGCTGAACCGTCAGGTGCTGCAGGACGATCGGGGCCGGCCAAGCCCGCTCCCTGCCGTCAGCAACCGCGACGAGGAGCGAGGGTTCTCCCTGAGGATCCTTCCCGAGTCGGTGATGCCTGTAGCCTGGAATACGCGTGGCCGTGAAGCGGGACGCAGTGCCCGCGTCAGCACTTGGTGATCGAAGCGCCTCGAAGGAGGAGACTAGATCCAGCATGCACCCTCAGTTCGGCTGCGGCTGACTGACCCAGCCAGCCTCCATCGCACGAGGCACCCAGACGGCTATGGCTGGCACGTTCTCGGCTAGGGTCGTCGAGCCTCGCTTCACTCCGAGCGTATGAATCTGGACGGTCAGCGTGTTGGGCACATGAATCTTACCGTCGCCTGGATAGGTCACCGTTGATCGGGCGGTCGAGCGGTCGTAGTTGGCGCCCTGGAAGAGCGTGGGGATCTGGTCGTCAGCGTCGACCGTGCGCTCGCGAGTCGCGCCCCCACTCATCCGATACACGCTGCACGTGGCGTCAGGATGCTGCTCCAGGTACCTGCCAACCTGGAGCAGCAGGCCGGTGAACTGCACCGAGTCGACGAGCCTGGTAACGCGAAACCTTGTGAGGAGCTCCTCGTACGCGACGCGCAGCGGCACGCCGGACGCCACGCTGTGGATCTGCACGTCCGTCCGCCGGGGGTGACCATCGTCGGGGCGGAACCTGTCGTCGAAAATTGCTTCGAACCGCGCCACAAGCTCGCGGTTGGCCCGCACTGCCTCGGGTGAGTCGTGCGGTGCCTTCGGCTCGAACCAGCTGTCGGCGTAGCAGCCGCGAACGGGCTCCAGGTCGATGACCATATCACGCGTCGGGCGCAGGCTGGGGTCCAGGAAGAATGCGCGACGCCAATCGCGGAGGGAGCTGCCGGTCGCCCGATGCTCTCTCAACTGCTCGCGGAGTCGCCCCTCGTGGTCGACGTACCCGCAGTACGCCCGGAGCATCTCGTCGGACAAATACACCCGGCAGTAACCAAGGTAATCGGCCTTGTAGCCGAACCAGCGCGCGCGCTGCTGAATGGTGTCCGCCTGGTTCATGCCGGGCCCGCGCGGCATGTAGGTGACCGTGAGGCCCTCAAGCGTGTAGCCCCGGTTGAGAACCTCACCGCCCACGACGATGTGTGAATAGATCTGCCGCCAGTCGGGCTGCGGGGTCTGCCCACGCGCGGCGTTCACCTCGGTAACCAGCGTGTGCCGGATCGCTCGCCTGAGACAGGAGACCAGTTCCTCAAAGGCCGGAATGCCTTGCACGGTGCCGCTGAGGTCCATGTACGCGAGCCGAAAGTCCTCAATGAGATCACGGTAATCGGCCTCATCCTCTCCACCAGCAAGGACGCCGCCCCAGAGATTAATGACGTACCATCCCACTTCTGCGAGGAGCACCTCATTCCGACGATCTCGCTCGATGTTGCCCGCTATCTTTGCCGACCAGTAGGACGCGTTCGTACCTCGTTCGAGCTTCGGCTTGCGCCACTCCCAGTGGCGACCGTGCCAGAAGTCGCCATCGCAGCATACAACGATGCATGCACCCGCGAAGACCAAGTCCGGCTTGCCGGGCAAGCTCTCGACGTTCTTGCGATAGCGTACGCCCATCCGCCACAGCTCACGCCGCAGCAGCAACTCATGCGTCGTGTCGCTGCGCCGGTTGCGACGCTTCACGAGCGCACTCGCGGCAGACGCAGGCTGGAGCCCTTTGAAGGACGCGGTCATCGTTGCCATCACTCATATTATCCGCGAATTCGCTGACGAGCAGGCAATGGTTGGCGATACCCCGTCCAGTTGTCAACAGCGGCGAGGACCGCCGAGCGAGCAACGCGAGATACCGGAGGCCCGGCGGCAATTAGGCAATGCGGCAGCGTTTGCGCGGATGGGACAGTTAGATGTCGCTCCAGTGGGGGTGCCTCGTCCCCGGCACGGTCCACGCCGAGACTGTCCGAAGTATGCTGGCGGCCTCCGCTGTCCTCTGCACGCTCAGATCCGAGGATGATGGCCGTATTGGCACCTAGCCGCGACGTTTTCGGCACTGGCGAGGTGATCAGGGGGTAGGGCTCTATTCGCGCCAGGGCCAGAAGCAGACCTTGATGGCTTGCTGCCGCTCTACCAGGTCGACGCCCTGATCGTAGCGCTCCAGCGGGAGGTGATGCGTGACCAGCGGCGCCAGGTCCAGCCGACCCTGTCGGATCAGCTCGACGGCGTGCTTGGCGGCCCCGCGGCTGTGGCCGGGATAGCCGCAGAGGCGCAAGCGGTGATGGTGACGGGGACTGAAGGTGTAGTCCTCGCGCTGCACGCCGAACAGCGCCACGACGTCCGCCGTGCGGTCGAGCAGGAACTGCACCGAGGCACGGCCGCCGACACAGTCCACGGCGCAGTCGATGGCCGGCGCAGCGGGCCGCGCTGGGTAGCGCTCACCGAGACCGTCCACGCCTGGACCAACAGCGGCAAGTTCAACGTCCGCGTGTCGCGTTGTCTCCATCGCTTGCTCGCGGAGGACTCCGACCGCCAGCGGATCAGCCTGAACCAGTGTGTCGTGATGCTGCTGGCGCGCGGCGACGCCCAGGCGCGAGTGGAGCAACGGATCGAGGCGCTGGAGAAACGTCTCGCTCCGCAAGAGTACGCTGAAGCGGACGCCGCGGGACCACGTAAACGGGCAACTCCTGCTCGACCTGGTAGGTGAACAGCGGGTCTGCCACCGTCGCGAGCACGGCCGTCAGATCATCGACGTCGACAGTTGCGTGCAGGTACACCCCTGGAGGATCGCTGCCCTCACCTACCATGAACGTAGCGGTGGGATACTGGGCTCGGATAACCCGCTCCAGATCATCGATCGCCCGCTGGGTTGCCGACTCAACGTCGTGACTATTACGTTCTTGGATCATCGCCGCTCGCCTCCTTGTACCTGGATAGCATCTATGAATGTCCGTGCCCAGCGCAATGCCCGGGACACCTCGCGCTCGTTCACCCTATCGTGGCCATAGTCGGCGATGTGCCGAAGCGCCAGGGTGTTGGCAAGGGTATCGCGTAGGCTGGAAGGATAGACCTTCCACCGATGGACGAGGTCGCCGGCAAACCGTGCCTGGACGAAGGCGTGGCAGAATTGGGGCGCCGGGACGCAAGCCGGCAGTTACCGCCCAACGAGCTGCTTGACGTCGCCTTCCCACTTGGCCTGGACCGACTGCAGCGCGGTCAGGGGCGTCTTTTGACCCGTCCAGACGGCGTCCATGTTGTCCGTGAAGTCGCTGCCGAACTGGCTGGCGTTGTCGATGATGTTGGTGGGGTCGCCGAAGCCGGCCTTGACGCCGCCCTCGAAGACCGAGACGAAGTCGCTCTGACTCATGGCGAAGCCGGGGATCTTCAGGATGTCTTGCGCCCACTTGCCGAGATAGCTGGTGTCGGCCAGCGGCGGGTTGTCCTTGGCGTAGCTGATCAGGTCGTCGGCGCCCTTCCCACGCACCGCGAAGATGGTCAACTGGAAGCCGGCGTCCAGGTTCTTGGCCTGCTGGCAGAGGTACCAGGCGTTGTCCTCCCGCTGCATGGTGTTGCGTCCACCGGGGCCGTAGGGGAAGGGGGCGATGCCCCAGGAAAAGTTGGGCTGGGCGGCCGCGGCGCCCCGCTCCAGCCAGCCGCCCGCCTGCTGCACCATGCCCAGGCGACCGCTGAATAGGCCGTGCTGCGCCGTGATAGCCTTGGCCGCGTCTCCGGTGGGGAAGACGCGGTACTTGAGCATCAAGTCAGCTCGCCAGCCCATGGCGTCCACCATCCCCTGCCGCGTGGCGTAGACCGCCGTGAGCGGCGTGCCGTGGTAGACGGACGAGTCCTCCGGCCCGCCCGTGTTGTTGAAGGGATCGCTGTTCCAGAGCCAGGCCAGCGAGCCGCAGGTACCTGTGCCCATGGTCAGGCCGAAGATGGAGGTGGTCGGGTCGCCCGTGTCGTGGGTGAGGCTCTGGGCCGTCTGGACCAGCTTATCCGTCGTCCAGCTCTTGTCGTTCCAGTCGATGGGCGGCAGCGGCACGCTGTACTTCTCGAACAGCGTCTTGTTATAGGCGATGAAGTTGGGATTGCTGTTCCAGGGGATTGCGTAGAGCTTACCGTCCACGGTGTACTGCTTCACGTACAGGGGGAGCAGGAAATCGGTGTTCACGTGCGCCTGTCCCAGATAGGTGGACAAGTCGGTGAGCAGCTTGCGATTCCACAGCGTGAAGAAGCTGGCCCCGCCCCAGTCAGTAAACACCGTTGGAGGGGTCCCACCGGCGACGAGCGCCAGCAGCTTCTCGCCATAGGACGTCTGCCCGGGCGAGATCACCGTGACCTTGATCGCCGGATTGGCCTGCTGGAAGGCCGGGGCGATGCCGTCGTTGGCGAACTTGCCGAGCAGGGGATCCTCAGGGACCAGCCAGGAGATAGCGACGGTGCCGGCCGGCGACTGAGCCGCGGCGGTCGCGGGCGAGGCGCCAGCGTGGGCGACCGCCGCGGTTTGGCCAGTCGTGGTCGCTGCAGCCTGGGCCGCGCTGGATGACGCGGTGGACGGGGCCTGACCCGTCGCGGCACAGGCTTGCAAGAGGGCTACCGCACCGGCCCAGGCCAGCGCCCGTCCTCCCGAGCGCAGAGCGGCGCGCCGCGTCCAGGAACGAGCGGCAAACGGGGTGAGCATGTGGCCTATCCTTTCTCCTGAAGCGAAGGGCGGCTCCGGTATCGGCCCCTCACGCCCGGCGCGGTTGCCAGGTGACGGTCTGGTGGCAGGGGCCGTGCTGCACCACGGCGTTGGACGCGGTGTTGGCATCGAGCATGGCCTCCTTGGTGCCCTTCTGGCGGGAGAAGGCCAGCTTGAGCTGCTCGTCTTGCAGGGAGATCGCCTGGAGGCCGTTGTACTGGTAGAAGGAGGTGCGGAACTGCCCCGCCTTGAGCGGGTCGAGGAAGGCGGAGAGGTGCGCCGGCGGCGGCTTGAGGAAGCCCTGGGGGTCCTGCGCCGCGCTCTTGAGCGCCGGGATGAGCAGCTTGTTGACGCTCAGCACCTCCTGCGTCACCGGCCCGCCCAGGAACCTGGCGAACTGGTAGGACTCGTCCGGGTGCTTACCGTGGGCGTAGACGTTGGTCACGTCGGCGTCGGAGTGGCCGATGAAGTCGGAGCCCTGGCCGTGCGGGTAGGGCACGACGTCCCAGGCGAACTTGTCCTTGATGAGCTGGTAGTACTGCGGCAAGGTGCCGGTGGAGTTCTGCTGGAAGGCGACGAAGCCGGCGATGAAGGAGTCGACGTTGCTGGCCTTGCTCAGGGCCGCCTGCTGCTCCGGCCCGACCATGACCTTGTAGTCGTTGACCAGCTTGTTCAGGAAGTCGAAGGCGTCGACCGTCTTGGGGTCGTCCAGCGTGTAGCGCATGCTGTCCAGGTTGAACGTTTCGCCGCCGTTGCTGGTCGCCCACATCTGCATGTTGCGGTCGATGTTGTCGATGCCGCTGCCGTCGATACGCAGGGCATACGTACCGCTGGGCGATTCCGACGACGGCTGGCGGGTGACCGTGCGCGCCACGTCCAGGAAGTCGGTCCAGGTCCAGTTGCCGTTCCATTTCTCCCAGGGGTCGGGCGCGCCGTACTTCTGCAGGATGTCCTTGTTGTAGGCGAGGAGCATCGAGGTGACGTAGAAGGGCACGGCGAAGGTCTTTCCGCACCACTGTTCGATGCCGATCAGCGAGTACTGCTGGGCCAGGTCGATCTTGTCCGCCTTGAAGCGGGCGCCCAGGTCGAGGATCTCGCCGCCGTCGTAGTACTTGGCGGCGCTCCAGACGTCGTGGATGAAGGTGTCCGGCGCCGTGCCGGAGGCCATCTGCGTCGCCAGCTTGGTGCGATGGTCCGCGGCATAGACCACGTCCACCTTGATCGTCGGATTCTGGTCGGCGAACGTCTTGAAGGCCGGCGCCATCAAGGTCAGCCGATCCTGCGGGAAGAAGGTTTGGTAGATGATCTCCACCGGCGCGGCAGCACCGCTCGCTGCCGGCGCGCTCGACGGGGTCGCCGAGCTGCTCGCCGAGCTGGAAGTGACGGCTGAACTGACCGACGTGGAAGCGCCGGTTGCGCTCGCTGGGCTTGTTCTGGTCGCCGCCGAGGAAGCGGCCGCGCTGGACGCGCTCGCGGCGGCCTGCGACGGACCCGACGTGGCGCTGCCGCAGGCCGTGAGCGCCACCGACGCCACACTTCCAGCCACCGCTGTTAGCCAACCGCGGCGCGTCAGTCGCGCACTGCCCGGTCGTTGGTTGTTGCTGTCACGTGTCATGCCGCTCCCTTTCCCATCCAGGCCGATAGGGCCGTTGCCGATGAACCGCGGGTTCCAGTGTGAGATCCAGCAGTATTCTACTGGTGGGATCGAGGCAGGGTCAGCGGCCCCGAGTCATTTGGGATCTCGAAAGCATCTCCTCCGACCGATGGCGCCCGGGTCGTATCCGCGGTAGCATGGTTGCGTTGGCTTATGTCGCGAGTCAGCACAAGCGGGCACGCTGCGAAAGGAGGAGTCGGTGGCATCGGTGGCAGAGGCGCTGCGCACCCTCGGTGTTGAAGCCACGGAACAAACGCTTATCGCGTCTGTCATCGATGTGATGGCGACCTTCCCACCCGCCGAGCGCCGTGGCGTGCCGGAGAGCGAGCTGACGGCGGCGGAGGCCGAGATCCTCCGCCAAGGGGGGATGGACCTCACGGCGCGAAACTATGGGGCGGACGATCCGTTCCTGCGAACGCGCTCCAAGTACGGCCTCCTCGTCGCCACTGGTCTCTCCGTGGCGAAGGTGGCGGCGAATCTCGGGACGACGGAGGCACGCGTGCGGCAGCGGCTCAAGGGGCGCACCCTCTATGGGGTGAAGTCCGGTGACGTTTGGCGGCTGCCGGGTTTCCAGTTTCTCGATGACGGTAGGCCGGTGCCCGGGATAGAACGGGTGGCGCCGCGCCTGGACCCCCACGTGAACCTCGTCTCGGTCTATAACTGGTTCACCCAACCGGATACCGACTTGCGTATCGAAGGTAGGGAAGTGTCACCGCGCGAATGGCTGGAAGCCGGCTATGACCCGGACATGGTCGCCCAGCAAGCAACAGCGATCTAGTGGGGCAAGAGCCGCCAGCCCGACCCACATTCGGGTCGCCACCCCCACGCGACGACCTCAAGCGGCTGGACCCGGCGATCCACCTCGTGTCTGCCGGCGCCGAGCTGTGGCGTATTCATTTCCGGAGCGGCGATCATCCGACGCTCTGGAACGAGTTCCGCTTCTTCGGCCCCATCGAGCGAAACCGTTTCGACCACCAAATCGAGCCGGTGCAAGCACAGGACCGGGGCATTATGTACGTAGCAACCTCCATCCCGGTGTGCCTCGCCGAGGTCTTCCAGCGCGAACGGAACATCGACCGGCGGCGCAACGCTCCCTGGCTGGCGGCGTTCCGAACCATCCGCACCCTCACTCTGGTCGATCTCACCGGGATCTGGCCGACACGCGCAGGCGCATCTCAAGAGATCAACAGCGGCGACCGCCGTCAGGCAAGGGAGTGGTCGCGAGCGATCTACGAGGCCTATCCCGCGGTCGCCGGGCTATGGTACCGCTCGAAGATGCATGGTGGCAATGCCGCGCTCGCCCTCTACGAGCGCGCAGACGTGGCCCTTCCCCCGACCCCCTCGTACCATGCAGCCTTGCGATCGATCAGCAGCTTCGATGGACTGCGGAACATTGCCGTGCAGATCGGCTACGACCTCTCCTGAGGAAGGAGAAGTGTCAGCGCCCTTCGGAATGAGCCACGCCATAATTGATATTGATAAAGAGATAAGAAAGGTACGCGTGCCAACTCAGCAGCCCAATCCTCGTTTCCTCCAGTGGGACGCCTGCCTGAACGTTCGCGACCTCGGCGACTTCCCCACCCATGGTGGCGCCGAAACGCGCTGGGGAGCCTTGATCCGTGCCGACACTCTGTGCCGTCTCACGCCGGCCGGCTGCAAGGCGCTCGTCGCCCATGGTGTGCGGACAATCGTCGACCTGCGCTTTCCGGAGGAGATCGCGCGGTTGGCGCACCCGTTCCGGAATCCTGTGACCGCCCACAACGGCGTGCAATATCTGAACGTGCCGATCACCACCGGGCGGGACCCCGTCCGAGACGCCGAGGTCTTGGCCGCTTTTGCCACGGTTCAATCGCCCGTCGAGAGCTACCAACTGGAGCTGGATGCCAACCCGAAGGGGCTGGCCCGTATCGCCACCGCCGTCGCGCAGGCGCCGGTCGGGGGCGTGGTCGTCCACTGCCATGCTGGCAAGGACCGCACGGGCATCGTCGTCGCGCTCCTGCTGTCGCTGGTCGGTGTGGCCGACGACCTGATCGCTGACGACTACGCGCTCAGCATGGTCGGCCTCCAGTCGGAGCTCGACCGCTGGCTGGCGGCGATGGCGCCAACCGATCCCGTGGAGCGGTCACGACTGGAACGGATGCAGCTTGCCGAACCGGAGACGATGCTGCAGACACTCGCCTATCTGGCCGAGCGTTACGGCGGCGCCGAGCGCTACCTGCGGTCCGGCGGCATGGCTGAGCACGACATCGCCACGATCCGGGACCGCCTCTGCACGGCGCCCGCTGTCGATTAGGGGCGACCAATCAAGATGGCTACTCGGTTCGTGAGGAGGCAAATCGCTATCGGGAGTGGCGCGTACAAGCCATGAGCGTCTTGCGCCCAATAGGTTCGCGCCGGAACACGATTCATTGGCCGTACGTCCCGATGGGAAGCCCGCGCCGGTATTGACGCGGCGTAGGGCCGCCGAGCGGCGTGACGATGCACTGCGCGCCTTGCTGGCGCCGGGCAGTACCCTCAACGTTACTCCACTCCTTGGCGTGTCCGGAGCAGCACCGCCTCCCAGTCCGGCCGGCGCGGTGGGACACCAAACTCGGTGATAGTCAACCGGATGACGTCCTGAAGGCTAATCTGGGCCGTGGGCAGGTGCGCCTTGGCAAGGATCGAGGCTGGATTGAGAGCGGGGTCCGCAACGTGCAGGTGCGGCCAGTCGACGCGGTTGCCACCGGCAGGGTGCCAATGGTACGCCAGGAGCTCGGTACCTGCCTGGTCGGTCACAAGGATAATGTATCCCAAAACGCGAACGGACCACGACCGGCGCGCCGTATCATCTTGAACGATGGCATAGTCAATCGTGACCATCAACTGTAATCGCGGGCGGCGACCGATCAATACTGGGATGCCACTGTTGAGACCGGCGGCATGCGGTTGGTCGGCCGGGTGATGGCCGCCTCGCCGGATGACGAGCACTGCCTCCGTGACGCAATCGAGCGCTTGCTGGAGCCCCCGAACAAACGCGGAAACCGCCTCGGTGGGTGCGCAACCCCAGCCTGCTGCCCAATACCGATCTCACCCACGCCTTTCGCCCGGACTGAGCGCCATGCACTCACAGGATGCAGTATTCAGAACTGGCATGCAGCCAATCCGGTACGATCACTACCTGGGAGGATGCAATCGAGAATGGACCCGCGCGTGCCCAACGCCGCGAGTGCGGTCGTCGCGCTCTATCAAGAACTGCTGGATTGCTGGAACCGGCGTGCTGCCGATGAGTATGGCGCTCGGTTCGCTGAGGATGGCCACCTGGTCGGCTTCGATGGCAGCCAGGTCGATGGACGCTCGGAGGTGACGGCGCACCTTCGCCCGATCTTCGCCGACCATCCGACCGCGGCGTACGTAGGGAAAGTCCGGGGCGTGCGCTTCCTTTCCCCCGAGGTGGCCATCCTACGCGCGGTCGCCGGCATGGTCCCGCCGGGCCGGTCCGACCTCAATCCGGCACTCAACGCGGTCCAGACGCTGGTCGCGGCCAAGCATGCCGGCACATGGCGGGTCGAGCTGTTTCACAACACCCCGGCCGCCCTGCACGGGCGTCCAGAGCAGAGCGAGCGGCTCACCGAGGAGCTCCGGGCCGTGCTCCACGCTTCCTGAGAGGATTGCGGGAACGGCGAAACTGGCCCGCGGCAACGCAAGCGTAGCGTGACGATTTTCCGCCTGACGCGATAGTAAAGGTAACGGCTGTGGCAGCAGGACAACACGGGCTCTGGCATCGGGTTTCCTCACGGCGGCGAGCGCTCCTTGCTCCCGCCGTTGCCGCAACGCTCGCGGCCATCGGAGTCGCCCTCTGGAAATCGCCGGCAGCCCAGGCGCAGGTCGCTCGACTGGCCTCCTTCGTGCCCGGCTTGGGCATCCGCGGCTACGATGTTGGATGCGGCCTGGTGGCGCCTCAACCAGTATCGCTGACGCGTGACGGCGCTGCCATGACGGTGAAAAGCCTCCTCTCCACCGGCGACGCGACGACCGTGCAGCTGGAGCTCACGGGCCTGCCGGCGACACCGCCGATCAATGCCCTGGTCCAGCCGTCATCCGACCAGCAGATCAAGCTCGCGCTGCGAGATGCCGGCGGCAGGACGTACCCGCTGGCGCCGCGCTGGGGCGGTATGGGAATGGTGAGCAGCGGCCCAACGCAGAGCCTGCGCCTGGAACGGACCTTCGCCGGCCTGGACCCCTCGGTCCGTACCGTTGACGTACTCCTCGTCGCGCCGCCGCCGATCGGGAACTGGGATGTGCGCGTGCCGGTCGTGCTGGTGCAGCAATCCGGCCTGCCCGCCGCCCAAGAGCAAACCGGCAGTGTCACCCTGCACGGCATCACCGTCAGCGTGGCCAATCTCGCGATCGATGGCCAACGCACGGTGATCCAGCTCACCGGCCAGGCTGCCCCGCCGGTCCGCTTCGTGCGCAGCCTGGGCCGAGGCGGCTTCCCGTCCCAGCGCGTGCTGCGAGACGACCACGGCCGCGAGTACCACGAGCAGCCGTCGACCGGCCGGACCTTCCCCGACGCTGGCGGCCACTTCACCGACGACGTGGCCTTCCCACCGCTGCCGGCGAACGTGCGCTCGGCCCAGCTGATCATCCCCTTCGTGATCGTGGAGGAAACCGGCGAGGCGTCGGTCCAGGTCCCCCTGGCCGGCAAGCAGGTCGGCGAGCGTATCCCGCTCACCACCACGGTGTCGCTCGGCGGCTATCCGCTCCTGATCGGCTACTCGCGGCTTCAGGGCGGGACGGACGGCGATCGCCCGGAGGCCGAGGCGTCTCCTAGTGGGTCGTTTGTGTCGTCGGGCGCCATTCGCCCCGGGATCGCGCAGCATCGACCGTCCTGGTAGGGGCAGGTCTCTGTGCCTGCCCCTACCAGGACGGCTCGGAATGGCATGCCGCACAACAACTGGCTCACTCGTTGTGTGCCATCGCAGCCGGTGTCCAGTCGGCAGGGAGCGGATCCTCGCGACATTCCTATCTTGGGGACACGGCCTTCCTCCCGTTACCCCAATTGCCAATTACGTGGAATTACCGTATTCTTCTATCGGGTGCAAGTTACGTGGAATTGGGCGGCGTCGCCGGGCCATTCTCACCTTCGTGGCGAGGAAACGGAGACCTTGGAGCGGGATAGCGGCATGCCTGCAAAGGCGGGGGCGCCAAGGATTCGGTGGGAACGGCTGCCCCTCGTCCGCGATCTGCCGCCGGCGCGGGACTGGCTGCTCCTGGGGGCCAGCACGGGTCTGTCGGCAGCGACGATCGACGCGTACTCCCGCGCCGTGGAGCGCTACCTCACCTACTGTCGGGAGCGGCGGATCAATGCGCGCGCCGCCACGACCGAGCACCTCGCCGCCTATCTCGCCGAGCTTGCTTCGGCCGGCCTGGGCCGCGCCGCACGGTTGCAGCGACTGACGGCACTCCGCCTGTTCTACGCCTACGTCGTCGAGCGGGGATTGCGGGGCGACAATCCGGCCACTGGCGCCGCAAGCGCCGGCGGGGCGCCGGACGCGGCTCGCCTACCCCTGCTTCCTGCCAACGGCGGCGCGCTGAGGCCCCAATCACGCGGAGAGACCTTGCCGTGGGTGCCGGACGACAGCGAGTGGCTCGTCGTACTGGAAGCCGCCAGGATGGAGCGACTCCGCACCCGTGTGATGCTTGCCCTCGCCTACGACGCGGCACTGGGCCGAGAGGAGATCTGCCTCCTGAGTCTGGCCGACTTCGATCCGGTCCGGCACACCCTGCGCATCCACGCGGCCATGCCAGCCGGCCAGTATCGCCGGAGGGAGCGAGTGGCGGCGCTCTCCGCGTCTATCGCGGAGGCGTGCGTGGAATATCTCCTCGACCGACGCAGCCATGATCGAGACGGTGCTCGCGGTGAGGCGCTGTTTCTATCAGAGTCGCCCCGAAATCGCGCTCAGCCGATATCCATCTGGACCTGGTCGAAGGTCGTCCACAGCATCGCCCTCCGCTCCGGAGTAGGGCGGTTCACCACCCATACGCCGCGGCACCTGCGTCTGACCGATCTCGCCCGTTCCGGCCGGAGTGCCGGCGAGATCGCCGGGTTCGCTGGCCACAGTCGACCCATCCTGGCCCATCGCTATCTCCGGCTGGCGGAGGAGATCCCCAACCCGGCCGGCGGGGACGTGGAGCGCCTGCGGGCGGAGCAAGTTGCCCGCGTGTTGTTTGAGGAACCTCTCTCCAACCTCTCCCCTGCGAGGGGAGAGGCTTAGCCGTTGGGGTTGCATTGCCCGCCCTGATCCTGCATCTCCGCTTGCAGCTCCCCTCCCTTTCTATCGAATCGGTGGGGCTGGGCAGGGTGGGGAGAGGCCGACTGGGGACGCCGCGAGGGCCCGCGCGGGCGCACGGAATGGAGAGACTCGATGCGCCGAGCCATCAACTTCCTCGGATCTCTGGCTCCCCGGAGCAGCCCCACGGGTAACCTCTGGCGTCAAACGGCATTCCTCAAGCTCTGGGCCGCTTCCACCATCTCCCAGGCGGGGTCGCAGGTCAGCCTCCTGGCGCTACCACTCACGGCCGTGCTCGTGCTCGGAGCGGCGCCTGCCCAGATGGGCCTCCTCGTTGCTGCCGGAGAAGTGCCCTCCCTTCTGTTCGGGCTCTTCGCCGGCGCCTGGGTGGACCGACTCCGGCGGCGGCCGCTGCTGATCGCCGCGGACGTCGGGCGCGCCCTCCTGTATGGCTCGATCCCAACCGCCGCGCTGCTCGGGAGGCTGCAGATCGGGCAGCTCTATCTGGTCGCGTTCAGCGGCGGGGCGCTGGGCGTGCTCTCCGGCGTCGCCTCAGGCGCGTTCCTCCCATCGGTCGTAGCTCCCGAGCAACTCGTCGAGGCGAACAGCCGCTTCCAGGCGACCCGCTCCGCCGCCCAGGTTGTGGGGCCGGGCCTGGCCGGCGTCCTCGTCCAGGCGCTCACCGCGCCGGTAGCGGTCGCGGTGGATGCGCTGTCGTACGTCGTTTCGGCATTCCTGTTGGGCCGCCTCCGCACGCCCGAGCCGGCATCGCCTGGCCGCTCGCGCCCGGCGATCTGGCGCCAGATCGCCGAGGGCATCCGTGTGACCCTCCACCACCCCCTGCTCGGCTGGATCGCGCTCGCCACCGTCCTCGGGGGCTTCTTCGACAGCGCTTTCTTCAGCCAGTACACGCTCTATGTGACCCGCGAGCTGGGCCTCGCCCCCTCCGCACTCGGGGCCATCTTCGCTCTCGGCGGCTCCGGCGGGATCGTCGGAGCGGTACTCGCCGAACAAGCCGCCCGGCGGATCGGCGTCGGTCCGGCCATCGTCACCGGAGTCCTACTGATCGGCATCGGCGACGCGGTGATCCCTCTGGCATCGTTCTTTCCGACCATGGCCGGCCCGCTCCTGGCCGCGGCCGAGCTGGTGGTGGTCTTCGGCGCCACGACCTTCGGCGTCAACCAGGCCAGCCTGCTCCAGGCGATCGTGCCCGACCGGCTGCGGGGCCGCGTCAACGCCACCATGCGGGTCACCGGTGGCGCGGCCGGCACGCTCGGCCCGCTCGCCGGTGGGATCGTCGCCACCGCCATCGGCCTGCGCCCGTTGTTCCTCATCGCCGGCCCCTGCACGGCCATCGCCGGCATCTTGCTGCTGCGCTCCCCGGTGTGGCGCGTGCGCACGCTGAGCGCCTCCGTGATGGCGGTAGCGCCGGAGCGGGTACACGAGGGGACGGCCTAGGCAGGTTCCTCGAGCGGCTACTGGGACAAGCCCGAGCAGCCGGCCGAGGAGCTGCTGGATCAGGACGCTGCTCAGGTCGCCCGGGTGCTGGCGGCGCTCGGACACCGGCAGCGACTGCTACTGCTCAAGGCAATCCTGCAGCGTCCGGCGTCGGTCGCCGAGCTGGTGGAGCGACTGGGCATGGGCACGACCGGGCAGGCCTATCACCACCTCCACCTGCTGCAAGCAGCCGATCTGATCGAGCAGGAAGCGCGCGGGCAGTTTAGTTTCAAGGGCCACCGTGTCCCCGGCTTCCTGACCTTGCTCGCCGGTATCTGGGACATGCTGGATCCGCAATACAGCGTCGGGGCGTGGTCGGAAGAGCAAGGCGGAGCGACGGATGGGGGCGTCGCCGTATAGACGCTGATTGGCCGCGTGCCTCTCGGGTATCCCACCGGTGTGCTATTGCTGCTCTGAAAATAAGGGACGTGGGGCCGCGACTGCTCCGAAACGGCCCCTCCCCAACCCCTCCCCAGCAAGCTGGAGAGGGGCTTTTCAGCCGCGCGGGCGGCGGCGCGCCGCCATGGGGTCTGCTCTGGAACGGGATGGTGCAGCGCAGCGCCCACTTCCCAGTCGAGGCGGCGCTGTGCCATGCCAAACTCCGCGACAGGTCGCCGCTGCTACTGCCCCGCGGCCTGCTGCCCCGGCGCCCCCTGCGCGATCATTTGGCGGAACGAGGCCGCGTCGTTGAGGTGCGGGAACGGCGCGTCTGCCGGGATCGCGACGCCGAGGAAGCGGCAGAGCGGGACCCAGCCCTCCTTGACGTCGAAGACTAGGAGCTGCTCGGCGGGGACGCGCGCCCGCACCGCCCGGTTGTGGGCCTCGTAGATCGCGATGGCGCGCTCGCGGTCCTCGAAGGCGCCGCCGAAGGTTCCCTGCCAGATCAGCGCGCCGATCATCTGCCCGGCTCGCCGCCGGGCTTGCACGGCCGGCGTCTCCTCCGGCAGTTGTCCCAGTCGTCCCAGCCGGCTGGCCTGGTAGATGGTGCTCGCCACGCTCTCGTACCAGCGTTGCGGGTCGCGCACGCTCAGGAGCACCTTCGCCGCCGGGTAGCGCGCCAAAAGCCGGTCGTAGAAGGCCGCCGCGGGCCAGTCCACCGTTGCCCGGTAGCCGGCGAAGACCGCGTCCCAGTCGACCAGATCGCCGCGCGTCGCCGCCTCCCAGTCAGCCAGGTGTTCGGGATGCTGGAACACCTCGGTCATGTGGTAGCAGGGGCCGAACCCGATCTGCTCCAGCGCCGCCTTCAAAGAGAGCGTCCCAGTGCGCCCGAAGCCGGCGCCGATCACTCGGAGCATCGCCGTCCCTCCCTCGCTGTCGCCCGGTACCGCACCGGGCAGGGCCCCTTTGGAGCGCGCTGTACCACCAGCGCGCCCTCCAGCGCCTATCGTACCCTGCAAGCGGCAAGCGGTGCTGACCGGGCTGCGCCGTCGACTGCCGGGCGGGGCGAGCGCGCTGTTGGAGCGGCACGACGGCGCGCAGCGCGGACAGGAAGCGCGTCACCCCGCCCGCTTGCCTGGTGCGCACGTTTTCGCGGCGCACTCGTGGCCATGGTACACCAGCTTCCATCGGGCGATACGGCGCCAATGGACGACGCCTCTGGGCACGCATGCCCTACGACGGCTGGAGCGATAATGGCACTCCCATTACAGGCATCAACGGCCAGCCGCCTGCGCTTCGGCCTGGCCCAGGAGCTCGCCCGGTCGTGCCCGCCCGCGCTCGGTACGGACATCGCAGTGACGGGGTCCGTGGCGCTCGGCATCGCCGACGACGACTCGGATGTCGAGCTGAACTGCTGGGTCGACGAGCTGCCCTCGGCTGAGGAGCGTATGGCCTGGATCGAGCAAGTGGGAGGCCAGGACACGATCCTGGAGCCGGAGCCCTGGGGCGGCGGGACCTTTGCCGCTACCTTCCGCTATCAGGGCGTCTGGGTCGAGATGGCCTGGATGACCACAGCGTCGGTGGAGGCGCGGCTGCGCCCCCTCCTCGACCGCGGCGCCAGCGGTCAGGGACGCCTAGTGCTGGCCTGGGTCCTCGCGCACGCCGTGCCGCTGCGCAACGCAGGGCTGCTTGTCTCCTGGCAGCAGGCGCTCACCGTCTACCCTGACTGGCTGCGGGAGCGGGTGATCGAGGCCGGTTGTGGGAGCTTCCACAACGTCCAGCGGATGGCCGCCCGCTGGACGTTCTGCCGCCGTCGCCAGCCGCTGGCGCTGATGGAGCGCCTGACCACGGATGTCCACGCCGTCTTGCGATTGCTGTTCGCCCTCAACCGGCGCTGGGAGCCGGACTACAAGTGGCTGCGCCAGGTCACGCGCGACCTCGGAATCGCGCCGGACCGGCTGGCCGGGCGAATCGAGGAAATCTTCACAGCCCAAGAGCTGGAGCAGCGCGTCGCCACCTCGCTCGGGCTGATCCGCGACACGCTGGCGCTCTTGCCATCCACGTCCGGCGTCGAGCTGGCACGCCGCACCATCGAAGAGTGCCTGCGCCTCGGACTCGATCAGGCGCGCTGAGCGCTTGCTGGACGGCTCGTGATCGTCCAGCTCGGTACGTGCCGGGAAGCTAGGAGATGTACAGGACAATGGCGGACCGGCTTTCCACCAGCCAAGCCGAGACGGCGGACATTGGGCCGGTACTCTACGGTTGCTCCGGCGCCGGGCGCGTACGGCGCAGCACTGCCTCCCAGTCGAGACGGCGTGGCGCCACGCCGAACTCCGTGATGGCCAGCTCGATCAGGTCTTCAAGGGCGATGAAGCCGGTTGGGAGATGTGCCCGAGTAGCAACCCTGCTGAGCTGGCCAATCGCTTGGCCGAGGTGCAGATGGGGCCATGTGACCGGACTCCGCCCTTCCGGATGCCAATGATAGGCAAGGATCTCCGTCTCGGTTTCGTCCGTCAGCTCAAAATGGTATGCCGCTGTCTGGGCGCGCCACCAGCCATTGACGTCGCGAACAACCCGATAGTGGAGGCGAACCCCGAGGCGCAACGGATTACTGAGGCCGAGCGGTACGCCAACACCCCGATTTAGCGTTGCCGCGAGTACAGCGTCGGACGGGCGATAGCTCTCGACCTGCAGCACGGCGTTGGTGACACAGGAAAGCACCAGGCGCAAACGGTCGCGAAAGGTTACGACGGCCGCGTGCGGCGTCCTATCGGGCAAAGGGGAGGAGCATGGCGACGCGCATCACCTCGGGGCGATCCGGATCGTCGTCGAACTTGCCGCCGTTCCAGGCGGCGATGAATTCCTCGCCGGTCATATTGAGGTAGCGGCGTGCCGCCTGATCGACGATCTCCCTGCCCTCTTCCGCGGAAACCTCCTGAACCTCCACGTCAGGCTCCTGAGCAACGGTCGCCATGGTGACATCTCCTTCGACTGTTCCATAGGCTACCATAGGAGGCTCGATGAGCGCTCCGGTGTCCACGCCCGCTTCACCTACTTCATCGCGCCGAACTGCGCGACCGGCCTGGTGGAACTCGCGGGCAACCTAGCGGGCAAAAGGAAGCAGTATCGCGACGGCCATAACGTTGGGCTCGTCGACGCCATCGAACGGGCCCGCTTCCCAGGCATTGACGAACTCCTCGCCGTTCATATCGAGGTTGTAGCGCGCGGCGCGGTCGAAGAGCGCCTTCCTTTCCTCGGGCGAAACCTAGGGGACGTTGCTCGGGAGCTTCTGGCGGTTGCCCCTTCGTGCCTGGTCCGCCTTTGGCACGCGCCGCTCCCGTAGCCATGGTGCGATGACGTTGGACAATCGTCAAGACCCTGCCACCAGCCCTGCGCCGCCCATCAGTTCCCGGCTGGCGGCCGTCAAGAGCTCGTA
>CALBSQ010000113.1 GCA_937967325.1 uncultured Chloroflexota bacterium | reverse complement strand
GTGGAGACCGCGTCCGTCTACCGCATCCCTATCGGCGTGAAGGGCCAGCCGCTGTACGGCGGATGGCAGCACCGTTGAGCGGCGAGGTCTGGCATGGGCAGCGCGGTGGAATGCCACGAGCCGTCGGACGCGAGCCCGAACAGACCGCGTGCGGCGCCAGTTATGCGGGCCACGCGGCGAAGAGAGGAGGGCCCGACGGCATGTGTTGCGCACGTTCGGTGATCGTGACAACAATTATCGCTGTGACCGTTCGTGAGCGACGGCTGTTGTAGGCGGGCGGCACGGCAGGCAAAGAAGAGGACAAAATATGGATCAGTTGATCAGCCAGATTACGCAACGGACCGGCATCTCGGATGAGCAAGCGCGCGAAGCGGTCAACACCGTGATCGGCTACCTGAAACAGCAGCTCCCCGCGCCGATCGCCTCTCAGGTCGATGGCGTACTGGGTGGACAGGGTTCGCAGGGTGTCGGCGGCCAGGCCCAGCAGGCGCTCGGCAACCTCGGCGGAATGTTCGGCAAGCGGTAAGGGGGAAGGAGAACGCCAAGGCGCACTCCCCCCTTCAACAACCCCATCGCTAAGGTCGCCCTGGCCGGGGTAGCTGCGATGGCGATCAAGACCCTGATGGGAAAGTAGCGACCGGCTCGCGCAGCGGATGGTGATGTTACTCCCGCATGGGACATTGCCATCCGCCACGGCACGGCCGTCATGCCCCGACCTCCGGGCGGCAGGACAACGACCGAACGGCTGTACCCGGGACACGCTTAGTCTATACTGGGCTGTTGCATATATCGGAGGCGAGTGTCCCACCGGACGGAGCAGTGAGCGGCATGCCCTGGTTGGCGACGTTGCTGCGGGACCGTCGCGGTGAGATCCTGGAACGTTGGCTGATCGCCGTACGCGGGCAGCCCTTCCATCGTGGTCGGCCCGAGCGCGCTGTCAGCGACGAGATCCCTCGGCTCTACGACGCGGTCGTCGGCCTCATCGAGCGCGAGGAGGCGGGCGCGCCGGACGTGGGCCTGGTGCTCGACGATCCGGCAATCGTCACCGCGGCCCGGGGGCATGCCCACGCTCGTGCCGAGCAGGGGCTGCAGCCGGCGGATGTCGTGGCGGAGTTCCGCCTGTTGCGCCACGATGTCCGCTGGCTGCTGCGCAGTCACGTCCCCGAGGATCTGCCCATGCGCAGCGCGGCCCGCTCGGAGCTGCTGGTGGTGGACGCCCTCGATAGCGCCATTGCTGTTGGGCTCGCCGCGTTTACGGAGCAGGTCGAAGCCGTGCGGGAGGAGTTCCTGGTGACGACCGTCCACGAGGTGCGGCACCCCCTGACGGCCATCGACGGAAACGCGCAGTTCATCGAGCGGCTCCTGGCTCGTCCGTGGATGGCACGCGAGCGCCTGGCCACGGCCGCGCGGGCCATCCGCGAGGAGACCGGGCGCATGGCAACCCTGCTCGCGGCGCTCAGCGACGCCTCGCTGGCGGCGATGGGGCGACTGCTCCCACAGACGGCCGAGGTCGACATGGTGGGCCTATTGGAGGAATTGGCGCAGGCGCTCGACCCCGAAACGGCAGGACGGGTGCGTTTCGACGTAGAGCCCGGCATGGACAGTCGCGGCCGCTGGGATGGCCTCCGCATCCGCCAGGTGGTGACGAACCTCCTGGACAACGCCGCCAAGTACGCGCCCGGTGTGACGCCGATCAGCGTGCGCGTGGTCGGTGGGGCGGACGCTATTCAACTGAGCGTACACGACGAGGGGATCGGTCTGGACGCCGACGATCTGCCGCGGCTGTTCCAGCGCTACGTGCGGGCGCGAACGGCCCAGGAGCATGGCATCCCCGGGTTGGGCGTCGGCCTCTACCTGTGCCGCGCCATCGTGGAGGCTCACGGCGGTCGCATCTGGGCGGAGTCGCCCGGCCGCGACCGCGGGACTACCGTCCTCGTCCGCTTGCCACGGCGCGCCCCGAGCGATACGTGATCCGCTGGCGCGGCGGGGAGGAGTGCCAAGTTCGGCCGCGAATCGCCGGTCATGATTCCACCTGGCACACGGTGTGCGGTGTTCCAGGCGCTTGGATAATCGAGGCGGGAGACGCGGTCCATGTGCGCTAGACGGCAGGTCCTGGTCATTGAGGACGCCCCCGCGCTGCGGCTCCTCTTCCGGCAAGTCCTCGAGGATGCCGGCTATGCCGTCGACACCGCAATCCACGGCGGCGATGCGCTGCAACAACTGTCCACGCTGCGCCCCTGCCTGATTCTGTTGGATCTGCGGATGCCGGTGACGGATGGCTGGCAGTTCGCGCGCGCCTACCGTCAGCTCCCCGCCGCCGACGCCCACCTCATCGGCGTCACCTCGGAGTACAATAATCCCCGCCTGTCGGAGCTGGGCGCGGTGGCCATCATCCCCAAGCCGTTCGAGCTCGAGGCACTGCTGGCCACGGTGGCCACGTGGGTACAGGCGCATCGGCCCGGCACGCCGTAGGGCATCCGGAGTACGACGGGCCGCGGACTGCCCTTACGCCTCTAATCGGTCGGCAGCTTGCCGGTGTAACGGTCGTAGATCGAACGCAGCACGCCGTCGATGGTGGATTTGATGCCCGGCATCACGCTGGCCACCGGCCCCTTGTTCTCGTTGTAGATCGGCGCCACGCCGTCGTTGAAGGCCTTGGAGATGGTGGCCCAATCCAGGAAGAGATGGTCGGTGCTTTCCTGGGTGCGCTTGGGGTCGATGGCGCCGAGTGTGACCTTCTTGAGGTCGTCGACGCTCGTCTTGTGGAATGTCGCCTGGCTGGGAAGCCATTTCTCATAGGCCGCCTTAGGCGTAATGGGCACGCCGGTGAGCAGGCCGTAGTCGGCGGCGATATCCGCGTTCGTGAGCATGCGCAGGAAGGCCCAGGCGGCGTCCTTCGCCTTGCTGGCCCGGGCCATGATCCAGAAGTCGTCGAAGTTGGTGACCTTGTTCGCCTTTTTCCCAGGCACAGCGCAGACACCCACCGTGAAGTTCTTCACGTCGTTGTAGCCCCAAAAGTTCCAGCCACCGCCGAATAGCATCGCCGTGCGCTGCAGACGGAAGAAGTCGCCGATGTTGCCGATGGTCTTGTTGTCTTGCGTGTTGGCCATGACACGTTCCTTCCAGAGCAGGTCCTGGCGGAACTGGAAGGCGTCGGTGACACCCGGGTTGGTAAGCTGCGACTCCTGGGCGATGAAGTTCTGGTAGTGCTCAGGTTTCCAGGCATCGTCTCCCCATAGGTATGAGGAGTCGGGGCCGTTGGCGATGTTCCAGTTGACTCCGAACACGGCGCTGGGTTGGCCGGCGTTCTTGGTGAGCCTGTGCGCGGTGTCGAGCATGGTATCGACGGTCCAGCTCGTATCCTCCCAGTCGTACGGCGGCAGGGATACGCCGGCTTGCTGCAGCATCTCCTTGTTGTAGAAGCCCAGGTTGCCGAAGGTGGTGTCCTGGGAGAGCCCGTAGTGTTTTCCGTGAACTTTGAAGATATTCATGAGGCCCGGTAAGAAGTAGTTGTCCACGTCCCATTTGTCGGCGTTGATGTACTCGTCGAGCGCCTGCGGTAGGCCAATTGCCCAGTAGTACAGATAGTTCTGACCGAACCCCCAGATGTCCGGAGGGGTTCCGGACGCCGCCATGGTCAGGATCTTCTGGCCATAGCTGCCGTCGTTGGCGATCACGTTGTATTCGATTTGCACGCCCGGCAGCAGTTTGGCCGCGGCCGGCAGGAACACCTGACGCTGACCGGTGTTCTCGGCGGTGCCGGCGCGCACCAGCCAGACCAGGCTGCCCTTGGACTTGGGGTCGGGCGTGCTGTTTGCCGCACCCGGCGGTGGCTGCGACGCGATCGGCGCGTTCTGGAGCGCCACGGCCGTGGCTTGCGCGGGTGTCAGACTGCTCGCGGGTGTCGCTGTGGCGAGCGCCGGCGAGGCGGCCGTGGACGCGGCGGAAGCGCTGGTCGCGGGCGCGGCCGCCGTGCTGGCGGCCCGGGGGGCCGTGCTGGCGCCGCAAGCGGCAAGCAGCGCGGTAGCCGACAGGCCGAGCGCGCCCCCAATCGTGGCTTCCAGCATCCGGCGGCGGGTAAGGGTTGGTTGGGCCATGACGTGTACCTCTCTGTGTTGTGCGACGACAGATGGCGGCGAGCGCATGGGACGAGACGCCAAGGATCGCCAGAGTGTACACGATCATCCGATTGCGCGTGTCGAGCACTGGACGACCCGCGCAATTGCTGCCTTAGGCTTGCGCCTTGAGATACGTGGTGTGCCGATTCTCCGTCAGCCAGCGCCGAAGATAGGCATAGCTGTCCTGGGCGCACTGATCCTCGTCGCGGTCGTCAGTATCGACCTCCATCGAGAAGGTGATGTCTTCTTTCTCGCCGGCCTGCGCCAGGAGCGGCAAGACCTTGCTGAAGTCGATCAGCCCGGCGCCCACCGCGACGCCGTTGTACGTATCGTTCTCCAGGACGTAGTCGCGCACGTGGGTATGAAAGGTCAGCGGCAGGCACTTGCGCGTCGCCTCGACCGGATCCTCGCCCAGGATCAGCCAGTTGCCGGTGTCGCTCTGGATGCCGACGTTGTCCAGACCGGTCCCTTCGGATATGCGGATCAGCTCATCGGACGTGAAGGAGTCGTAGTTCTCCTGACAGATGCGGATGCCGTAACCTTTGGCGACTTGCCCGACCTCGGTCAGCATTTCGATCGCCTTCTTGATCTGGCCCTCGCGGGTGACCCGGCCGTTCAGGCCGCAGCCGAAGTTGGACGTGCGCACTCCCAATTGAGCGACGAGCTCGAGGCCGCGTCGCGCGTCGGCCAGCGATGCGTCACGAACTTCGGCGTCGTTGGAGACCGACACGCCGCCGAAGCCGACCATGGCCACCATGTCGTTTTCCTTCAGCCGCGCCTTCAACTCGTCGAGATAGGCTCGATCGGTGGTCGGCAACGACCGCACGCCAAAGTCGATGCCCATTGGACTGAAACCGAACTGCCTGCCGATGGCGGCGGTCTTATCGAAGACGTAATCGAACGCCTCGGCCGGCCCGAGCCGCCGCTGCCGGATTTGACGGTGCCAGTTCTGCCGCGCCAGTGATCCAATGATAATGCCCACGGTGTTCCTTTCAACCATGCCGTTTCGTTGTGTCCAGGTAGGACAGTATCACCGTTGCTCCCAACGATAGCCGTCGCCCTCCGTCACGACGTGCCCCCACGGCGGGAACTGCCCATGCGTATAGACCAGCGTCGCGTCGCCGGCGACTGCCTCCTCGATGAGTCGGCGGCGCGAGGCGATCGCTGCCGGCCGGTCGCGGCCGGGCGATACCCAATCGAGGTGCTCGAACTCGCAGGGATGGTGGAAGAGGTCGCCGAGGTAATAGAAGGCTTCGCCGCCCGACCGCACGCGCAGGATGCTGTGGCCGGGCGTCTCGCCGGGCGCGTGCAAGATGGCAATGCCCGGCGCTACTTCGCGGTCGCCGTCGATCAGCTCGAACTGGCCCAGCCGCTCGATCGTGCCCAGGTGGCGCATGAAGGCTGGGTGCGCCTGCTGGCGGTTGGGGTTGTCCTCCCAATCGGCGCGCCCCATCAGATGGCAGGCGCGCGGGAACCTGGCGACACGCCGGCCATCGCGCTCGATGGTGAGACCACAGAAGTGATCGTCGTGCGGGTGGGTGATGAGCACGTGGGTGACCTGTTCGGGCTGCAGGCCGATCTGCTCCATCGCCGCGCGCAGCCCCGCCGTGCGGGTGACGCGTGGCGCTTCCCGCTGAGCTTCCGGTGAGGGGTCTGGATAGCCGGGATCGACCAAGATGGATGTCTCACCAAGCTGCACGTGGGCGATATTGAGGCCGGAGGCGATCCGGCCGTCAGCATCCGCTTCGGGCATGGCCGCGCGCCAGTCGGCCTCGGGAGCCTGGAGCTGGGGAGCCCACACCAGGATGCCCTCGGAGACAATGGTGACCGTCGACTCCCCGATGCGGCGCACATCGACGTGGGCCGGCGTTCCAGAAACCGCCATACGCGCCTCCGCTACTGGCCATGTCGCCGCGAGCGCCGCGGCCGGTCGAGCAACAGAACTCTAGCACAGCCCAGGCTCGGTGGTATGCTCCCCGCACCTGGTCAGGGGGATCCGGTGGGTCCGGTGCGTTGCCGGAGTACAGGAGGAAACCAGCGCGATGCAGTATCGACGGTTGGGGAACAGCGGGCTGAAGGTGTCGGAGATCTCGCTCGGCACCTGGATCAACTTCGGTGGGCGGGTCGACGAGCAGGCCGCCTTTCGCATCTTCGACGAGGCCGTGGGCCTGGGGATCAACCTGATCGACACGGCCGACGTCTATTCCGGCGGCAAGGCGGAGGAGGTCACCGGCCGCTGGATGGCCGGCAAGACGCGGGCCGAGCTGGTGATCGCCACCAAGGCGCGCGGGCGGATGGGCAACGGCCCCAACGCCGAAGGGCTGTCTCGCAAGCACCTGTTCGAGGCTTGCGAGGCCAGCTTGCGCCGGCTCGGCGCCGATTACATCGACGTGTACCAGACCCATCACCCCGATCCCGATACCCCGCTGGAGGAGACCATCTCCGCCCTCACCGACCTGGTCCGGCAGGGCAAGGTGCGCTACATCGGCTGCTCCAACTACGCGGCCGATCTCATCGCCGAGGCCACCGGCATCAGCGAGCGCCGCAACCTGGAGCGTTTCATCTCCTTGCAGCCGAATTACAGCATGCTCGTGCGCAACGTCGAGCGGGCCGAGATTCCCCGCTGCGCCAAGGACGGGCTGGGACTGATCGTCTACTCGCCGCTAGCGCAGGGCCTGCTGTCCGACAAGTATCTCGGCGGTGAGGTTCCTGAGGGAACCCGCGGCGCCGGCAATGAGCGCCTCGCCCAGCGACTGAAGGAGCAGCTCCCCAAGTTGCAGCAGTTGGCCGCGATCGCCCGCGAGCGCGACCTAACCCTATCGCAGCTTGCTCTCGCCTGGATCCTGCGCCAGCCGGCGGTGTCGAGCTGCATCGTGGGGGCCAGCCGGCCGGAGCAGTTGCAGGAGAATGCCGCCGCTAGCGGCGTGGCGCTGAGCGAGGACGAGCTGACCAGGATTGAGGAGATTCTCGTCGGATAGGAGGGCCGGCGGCCGCGGCGCCCGACGCTGAACCGTCGGGCTGAACAGGACCAACCCGGCTGAAGCCGGCTAACCACGCGTTCCAGTCCAACGGCAGACCTAGCCGCCTGCAGACGGGTTTAAACTGTTAGCCTGCTGGTTCGGCAGCAGACGCCGTCGCCGCCGGCCCTCCTTGGCATTCGCCTGCAGCAACATGCTTACCGGTCTCGGGTGGAACAAGCTTCCTGTGCGACTGCTTTCCTTGCTTCATGCGAGCATGTATGATTCATTCGTGTTGGGATGAATCGCGCGTGTGCATCGCCATCAAGAAGGAGATGTCATGAAGGCTGCCACGGGACCAATGACCACCATGACCGTCCGCATGCCGGAGAGTATGCGTGATCAGTTCGACGCGCTAGCCAAAGCCACCGACCGGAACCGGCAGTACCATGCGCTGGAAGCGATGCGGCGCTACATCGAGGCTGAGGCCTGGCAAGTTGAGTTGATCGCCGAGCGCCTCCGCCAGCTCGACGCCGGTGACATCGCGTACGCCAGCCCCGAGCGCGTCGCCGCCGTGCGCGCGAAGAGGTATGGCGCCGAGAGCGCTGGATGAGGGTCGAGTATTCCGACCCGGCGCTGGACGACCTGGTAGCCATCGCGGACCATGTCGCCCTGGATAATCCGGCAGCCGCCGATCGGATCAAGGACCGCCTCTTCGCGGCGATTAACCGGTTGGTGGACCATCCGAGCATGGGGCGCGCTGGACGCGTGGGACGGACTCGCGAGCTCATCCTGGACCCGTTCATCGTGGCCTATCACGTGCGCGGTCAGGTCGTCGAGGTGCTCGCCGTGATCGACGGACGACGTGGCAATATCACCGATATCATCGGCGGCAGATTAGACGAATTGGGCCAAGGGGAGCTATAGAGAGTGATTGCCGAGTTGGTGGCTGGTCAGGCGTCGTAAGTGCCGTTCGGCCATTGACGCCGGATTGCCGCGGACGCGGCTCAGCGCATGGTAGCGTGGTCACGGAGGTGTCCATGACATGAAGGTGGTGACGATCCGTGACTTTCGCGATCGCGCGACCGAGGTGTTGCGAAGCGATGAGCCGGTTTTGATCACTCGGGGCGGCTTGCCCGCCGGCTTCTTTGTCCCCTGGGATACGCCGGACCTTCCTGACGACCTGCGAAACACTGTGTTTCTTCGCCTGACTGATATGATCCGTGAGGAACGTGAACACCTTGGAGTTGGAGAAGGGGAGACGATAGGCGATTTTGCTGCCTGGCGCCGCCGTCGCTGACGCCAACAGCAGGGTCGCCCGGCTCGCCGTAAGAGTCCTCCCGCCTGCGCTGACAATCCGCACGACCTTGTACAATCGGGTCGCGGGTAGCGTGCTATAGTGACGCCCAACACCCGCCGAGGAGAGGAGCAGAGCACTATGGCCAGTGAGGTGCTTGCGGTGCGCGAGCTCCGGGACGCCTACGAGCGCGCACGCGAGCTGCCTGAAGCGGAGCAGCGACATATCGCCGCCCTCATCGAGGACGAGCTAGCAGACCTCGCCTGGGAGCGATCCCCGGAGCTCCGCGCCGATATCGAAGCCGCTCGCGCGGAAATCGCCGCGGGGGACTATGTGACCTTTGAGGCGTACGACCGACAGCGCCGGGAGCGCACGCACCAGCGCGCCTGATGCCGTACCAACTGATTATCCCGAAGCGCGTGCAGAAGCAGCTTGATGGCCTGCCCGAACGCGTCTATGAGCGCATACGGGAGCAGATTGTGGCCCTGTCAGATGTCCCCCGCCCTCCAGGCACGAAGAAGCTTGAGGGCTACCAGGATCGTTACCGTGTTCGGGTGGGGGACTATCGCGTTGTCTACATCGTGGACGACACTGCCCGGCGGCTCGAACTTGAAAGCGTCAGGCACCGCAGCGACGTCTACCGCCAATAGCGCACGGGCGTCTGAGATTCGAGGCAGTAACGGAGCGGTGACGGTCTGGCCGCACCGTTCGTTGGTCCACATCACTGAGCCGCGAAGGCGTGCGGAGAGGATCGCTCCGGCCTCTCCGCACGCTTTCCCAGATGTCGCGCCCGACTACTGGACGATCGCTACCAGGGTGCCGGTGCCGGCGTGGCCGGGGTTGGGCGCGTAGGACGCCGGGTTGTCGACCTGCAGCACCGCGATTTCCGCGACGTTGCCGCTGGTCGTGCCGCCGCTCTTGGTCGCTTGCGTCGTGACGATCACGCCGATGTAGCTGGGCGCCGACGCCGGCGGGTTGCCGCTATTGCCCGAGCTGCCGGTCCAGGTACCCCCAGTCACGCTATCGGCGTAGCCCTTGAAGCTGCTATTGCCCCGGAAGTCCCCACCGGTCACCTGTTTGGCCCACTGCGCCCCGCAGAAGGTGTAATCCTGGCCGACCGCCACGTTGGCCGGCTGGCCGGACGGGATGGGCGGGTTGCCGCCCCAGATCACGAACTGCGTCGGCTGGTAGGCGTAGAGCGTCTGGGCGGTGGCGCTGGCCGCCTGGTAGTAGCCGTCGCCAGCGAAGGCCGCACGGAGTGCGTACTTGCCCGGGGAGACCGGGAGGGTGGCGCTAGCCGTGCCGCTGCCGTCCGTCGTGCCCGTGGCGCTACTGCCGCCAGCCGTGAAGGTGACATTCCTGCCCGAGATCGGCGTATTACCGTCCTCCTTGAGCACCGCCGTCACCGTCACCTTGCCGGCGGCTAGGGCCGGCGCGGAGTTGATGGCCAGGGCCGTCTCCTCCTTGTTCACCGTGAACGCGCCGGCAGCGCTGCTAGACGGCAGGTACAGGTCGTTGCCGGCGAAGGTGGCCGTCAGCGGGTAGCCCCCGGCTTGCTCGTTCGGCGTTAGTGTGCAGGAGCCCTTGCCGCCGCCATCGGTAGTTGCCGTGCAGGTCTGGCTGCCCAGGCCCAGGCTGAGGCTGGCAGCGCCGATCGGTGCGGCCGGGCTCACCCAAGTGTCGGTCAGGACAGCGGCGAGGTTCGCCGGGTCGTCGTAGCCGCCGCTGGTCGCGCCACTGTAGGCGAGGGCGGTGCTGTGCTTGACGCGGAAATGGACCGTCTGGCCGGCGGGATTGCCGTCCTGGTCGGCGGCGTTCACGACCAGCGTATAGGCGCCGGCCGCGGTGATGGCCGTGCCGCTGGTATACGGCTGGCCGTTCAAGGTGACACTCGTCTTGGTCGGGTCGACGCCGCTACCCGTGTCGGTGATGTCGATGGTGGCGGTCACCGTGTTGGTGTAGCTCCCGCCCTCCTGGACGCCGGTGATGACGATGGTTGGCGGGGTGGTATCGTTGGGCGTAAGCAAGAAACCGCGAAGTTCCCCGTCTAGCGTCCCATCGCCGACAATGTCTCCCTCATCGTTGATGGCAAATGCGTGGTTCAAAAGCCAGCCGGAGTTTGGCGGCAATAGGGTGTTGAGGTCCAGCATGACGCCTCGCATATATAGGAAGGCATGGGCGTCGCCCGTCCCCGTGTAAGCGATGCCCACGACGCGGCCCGCGGCGTTGATGCTGGAAGCTTGGCTGAAAATGCCGCCGAGTGTCCCCAGGTCCGCCATGGCGCCGTCGCTATGGAGGAAGGCGTGGTCTTCACCAGAACCGGTGCGCGCCGATCCGACCACCTGGCCAGCCACATTAATGCCCCCGGCGGCGCTCCTATCGCCGCCGAGCGTACCCAGATCGGTCATGGTCCCATCCCGGTAGAGGAAGGCATGGCCAGCGCCGGAGGCGATGGAGGAATTCCCCACCACCTGGCCAGCGGCATTGACCGCCTGGGCGTAGCTGTCGCTGCCACCGAGCGTGCCGAGGTCGACTAGGTGGTCATTATCGTAGAGGAATGCGTGGTAGGAGTTCGAGGCTAATATGGAATATCCGGAGATCTGACCGGCATCATTGACGCCGGTGGCAACGCTTAAGTTGCCGCCAAGGGTGCCGAGGTCCATCATTTGCCCGTCGCGGTAGAGGAATGCATGGCCTTCGCCGGAACTGGTATGCGCCTCGCCCACTATCTGGCGGCCGGCGGGGCTGATACCAAGGGCAACGCTATCGATCCCACCGAGCGTTCCTAGGTCCGTGAGGGTAGCGTTGCTGTAGAGGAAGGCATCTGTAGTCCGGGAGCCCGTGGCCGCCTCACCCACCACCTGCCCAGAGGAGTCGATGCCGAAGGCCTGACTCACGGTACGACCGAACGTGCCCACATCGGTGATGGTATACGTGGCCGCCGCTGCAACGGCGGGGTGCGCGCGCGCCGACATCGCTGAGAGGCTCAGTGCCACGGTAAGCGCGACAAGCCATCGTGGCAGAGTAAGCGTGCGGCGGCGAATTGGCGAGAGTGAAACCCGCATCGTTCCTCCGTGGTCCGCCAGCGCAGAGGGCGCATTACCGCCGTCCCCGAGACGTCACCGCCAAGCGATCGTCCACCATTCTACGGTGTACTCACTGGCCGTTAGGTAGACGTGCATCTCCATTCCCCTTTCATTCCCGATTCGGGAGACTGTTGTAACGAAAGGTAACTCTCGCGCATTGACGGTGACCATTGCGCCATCTTGCTAGGTCTACGAGTTGTCACTATGATGCTTTCGGAACACCTCGCCAGTGGAGCAGCAGGAGGCATGCCGGCGAGGCTGGGTACTACTGATGGCGCGACGATCCGTCCGGCGCGGGGTACCCACAGGCGACGGGCATACCACGGACGGTGGCGTCACCGTCGACCTCGTTCAAGATGCATTCAGGCACATGCGCCAGCCAGAGGTGCTCGGGGGCATGCCAGCGCTGGTTGACCTCGCCAATCGGACGCTGTCGGGAGAAAGCGGCGATGCTGGTCACCCGGTACAGGTGCTCCTGGAACGGGCGATTGCTGCTGTTGGTTACTCCTCGCTGCGCGTCCTCGACCGGGGACCGGACTATTTCTCTGCCATCCTCAACGAGGTGTACGCGGAGGGACAGGCGCAGAAGGACGTTTTCCCACGGTATGGCGTCCGTAGCGACACGACCTTTTCCGTGCACCTCCGGCGTGCTTGCGAGGAGGCGACGCGGTATCTGCAACGGCTTCAGGCGGGCGGCGAGACCGATGCTGCGGCGTACGACCTTCCGGGTGGAGAAGGTCGGGCTCGCGATCTGGCGCCCCGACCGCTCGAGCTCCCGCTCACCAGTTTCGTCGGGCGCGAGCGCGAGCTGGCGATTCTGGGTGGCTATTTCGCCGGGGCCGGCGTCACGCGGGGGCGCCCGCCTTGCCTGATCACGCTCACGGGTCCTCCAGGGGTCGGGAAGAGCCGCCTGGCGGTGAGGGCGGCCCACGCCGCCCGGCCCCGCTTCGACGGCGGTGTCTGCTGGGTATCGCTGGCCCCCGTCCCCGATACCTCGCTGCTGCTGGCGGCCATCGCCAAGGAGCTGCGGATCGGCAATGACCCCGTGTCCGTGACCGCCGATCTCCTCGCCCAGCGGATCGGGGACCGCAAGCTGCTGCTGGTGCTGGACGACTTCGACCACCTTCGACGGGGCATACCCACGGTAGTGCAGCTGCTGCGCGCTTGCCGGCAGCTCGTCGTGCTGGTGACCGGTCGCGAGGCCTTGCGGGCCGAGGGCGAGCACGTGGTGGAGGTTCGTCCCCTGCCCATCCGGTCGTTGCCGGCTGAGGCGCCGGGCGCGTCCGGATCAGGTCCGCGGACCGACGACGAGGACCATCAGGACGCGATACGCCTCTTCCTCGACCGTGCCCGCGCCGTGGATGCGCATTTCGTCGCCACCCCGGCCGACCTGCGCGACGTGGCGCGCCTCTGCCGGCGGCTCGACGGCCTACCCCTGGCCATCGAGCTGGTCGCCGCCAACTGCCGCGGGCGCACGCCGGCCCAGTTGCTCCAGTCGCAGGACCAGTTCCTCTGCATGCGGTCCCCCTACCGGACCGAACCGGTCTGGCACCTCACGCTCCAGGAGGCGATCGCCTGGAGCTACGACATGCTGCGGCCGGCCGAGCAGCGACTGTTCCGCCGCTGCGCCATCTTCGCCGGCAGCTTCAGCCTGGCGGCGGCAGAGGAGGTCTGCACCGACGCCAGCGCGGAACGCGCTGCCGCGTCAGCCTTGCTCGGCGTGCTCGAGGATAAGCACCTGCTCCGGGAAGAGCGCGGCGGCGCGGCCGAGCCGCGCTACTCATTGTTGGCCACGATCCAGCGCTACGCCTGGGACCGGCTGCGCGAGCACCAGGGCGAGCTACAGGCCATCCAGGCCCGGCACGCCACCTACTTTCTCGAGTGGGCCCGGCGCGTCGCGGCCGCGACGCTGGGATCGGGTCAGATCACCGCCCTCTCGTCCATCGATCTGGAGCTCGGCAACTTGCGTGCCGTCCTGAATCGCTCGCTGAAGACGCGGGCCGCCTCGACCGGGCTGGCGCTCGCCGGCGACCTGTGGCCTTTCTGGCTCCTGCGCGGGCACCTCCGCGAGGGCCGCGACTGGCTCGCCGGCTTCCTGGACCTGGCGGCACGCGTTCCTGCTCACGTCCCCGAGGCGGCGCGCGCGAAGGCCCTCTTTGCCGCCGGCTTCCTGGCCGTCGAGGACCAGGCGGCGGACGCCTATTTCGCGGAGGCGCGGTCGCGCTGGCAGGCCCTCGGAGACCGGTGGGGGGAAGGATGGTGCCTGCTCGGCCAGGGCCTGGCGGCGATAGCCCGACCCGACCACGCTGCTGCGCACGATTGCTTGCTGGCGGCGCGGCGCTGCTTTGGGCCGGCGGATGTTGGCGAAGGCAAGGCGGGCGCCGGCTGGGCGCTCAGCATCCTTGGCCGTTTGGCGCATCTTCGCGGCGACGACGCGGCGGCACGCCGCTACCTCGAAGCGGCCAGGACGCTCTGGGAGGAGGTAGGCGACGCCTGGGGACGCGGTACCGCACTGAGTCACCTGGCCAACCTGCGCTACCTCGACGGTCGTTGCGCCGAGGCGGCCGCTTGCTACGAGGAGTGCGTGCGCCTGTTCCGAGACCTGGGGTTCCGCGCCGGTCTGGCCTGGCGTCTCAATGCCCTGGGCGATGTACGCCGGATCCTGGGACAGCGCGATCTCGCCCAGGCTGCCTATGAGGAGAGCCGGCGCCTCTTCGAGGAGCTGCACATCGCGGAGGGTGTCGCCTGGACGCTGCACAACCTTGCCTACCTGGCGCCGCCGTCGGGCGACCCCACCGCCGCGGCCGACCTGCTAGGCCCGAGCCTCACCACTTTCCAGGCGCTCAACCACCGGCCCGGAATCATCGCCTGCATCGTTGCCCTGGCCGGGGTTGCCGCCGCTGCAGGCCGGCCGTACCAGGCCGCCCGGCTGCTGGGCGCGGCGGATGCGGCGATGCCTTCCCAGCGGACGCTCGAACCGGCGGATCGCGCCGAGTACGTGCGCATCGTCGCCGTCGTGCGCGCACAGCTCTCCGAGGACCAGTGGATGGCGGCGACGCAAGACGGCGCCGCGGGTGGCCTCGACCAAGCCATAGCGCTGGCGTTGAGCGAGGGTATACCAACCTGACGAGTCGTCGTGGGAAGGGACACTGAACGCAACGAAGCTGGCAGGCCGCTAAATCCGCAAGAGGGCTGCCCCTGGTGACCACCGGCGATCCGCCTGCCGCTAAAGCAGCAGGCTACGATTACAAAGCCTGGTAAACCAGGCTGATAAGCGACGGGAACCCGAGGTTAGACGCGATAGGTATCACGATCAGGGACGACGAAACCTGCCCGGAGGCGGCTTTAGCCGGCTTTGTAATCTTAGCCGGATCATTTATGGTCCGGTGAAGTCTCGAACACGCCCACATCGTCCCTACACGCTGCGCAGCCAGGCAAGGTGCTGCGGAAACGCCACTTCCGGCTCCGGGATCTCGGGGTGCCACTTCTTCTCCCACTCGACGCATACCCAGCCGTCGTAGCCGTGACGCTGGAGGCTCTGTAGTTGCTCGCGGACCGGAACTTCGCCTTCGCCCATCAGGACGAGCTGCCAGTCGTTGCTGTCGGGCGCTTTGCGCCGCGCGTCCTTGACGTGGACGTGGACGATGCGCCGGCCGAGCGCGGCGATGACCTCCTCCGGCGTCTCGCCGACGCGGTAGGGGTGGTGGCTGTCCCAGACCGCGCCCACGTTCGGCGAAGGCGCGAGACGCAGGACGGCAGCCGTGCGGCGCGCGGAGGAGAAGGCGTCGTGCGTCTCCAGGGCCACGGTCACGCCGGCGCGCTCGGCGTCGGGAGCGGCCGCTCGCAAGGCGTCCCCGACCCAACCGTTCACCTCATCCTCGCTGGCGGTGGGACCGTCCGCCGGGTCCGCGCCGCCAAAGACGCGGAGCAGCGGCGTCTGGACGACTTGAGCGAGCTCGATCCAGGCGCGCAGATCGGCAAGCTGCTGTTCCCTGGCCCGGGCATCGGGAAGATTGAAGCGGCAGGAGGTGTCGAGCGCGCAGGCGTCGATGCCGTGGGCGCGGCTGAGGGCGACGGCTTGCTTTACCCGCTCGCGGTCTTTGACCGGGTCGATGATGTTGCCGTCCAGCAGCCGCCACTCGATGCCGTCGTAGCCCAGGTGTACGGCAGCATCGACCGCCTGCTCCGCCGTCCAGGCGGGGCAGCCCAGGGTGCTAAAGCCAAATCTCATTTCGCCCTTCCTTCGCAGTATCCCCCGTCCCGCGGACGACCCTCGCCCAATGAAAGCGACCGCAGTCGCCCCGGTCGCTTGGCCGCCGATCGCAATCGCGGCCCTGGCCTCCCCGTCACCTCGGTCATTTCCTGCTATCACCGCGGTACGTGGGCATGTATACACGCAAATCGTCGCGGGAGCCAGCCCGTCCCGCTGGCGGAAGCCGGATCGAGGCGGTGGGTGGCGATGTATACTCCTGCCGCGTGCCGGCACGCGGTGCAACCGGCGTCATTCCAACCAGGGCAGGAAAGTGAGGAGCGCATGGGACGCACCGGACGTGCCGCGGTCTTTCTGGAGAGCACGCGCAGCTTCGAGATCCGCGACCTCCCCGTGCCGGAGGTCGAGCCGGGGGCGATCCTCGTGCGCATCAGCCTGGCCAACGTCTGCGGCTCCGACCTGCACCACTGGCGGGGCGAGATGCGATCGCTTGGACCGGTCTCGCCCAGCGGCATCGTCTTGGGACACGAGGGGACCGGCCGCGTAGCGGCGTTAGGCGGTGGGGTGACCTCGGATTCGCTGGGGCGCCCATTGCGCGAGGGCGATCGCGTCGTCTTCGCCTATTTCTTCCCCTGCGGCCGCTGCTACGCCTGTCTGGACGACCAGCCCAACATGTGCCCCAATCGCTTCACGCGCTTCGGTCCCCGCGGCGCGGACATCCCTCCCTACTTCACCGGTACCTACGCCGAGTACTACTACCTGCGGCCCGGCCACTTCGTCTTTCGAGTCCCCGATGCCCTGCCCGATGAGCTGGTAGCGCCGGTCAACTGCGCGCTGGCGCAGGTGATCTACGGCCTGGGCCGGTCCGGCATGCGCTATGGCGACACCGTGGTGCTGCAAGGGGCCGGCGGGCTGGGGCTCAACGCGGCCGCCGTGGCCCGTGACATGGGGGCGGCGCAGGTCATCGCCATCGACCGCGTGCCGGCACGCTTGGAGCTGGCGCGGCAGTTCGGGGCCGACGCGGTGGTGGACGCCACGGAGCTGCCGGAAGCGGAGGCGCGCATCGCGCGGGTGCGGGAGCTGACCGGCGGGGTGGGCGCCCACGTGGTGGTCGACGTGGCCGGCGTCCCGCAGGTGATCGCGGAGGGGCTGGAGATGCTCCGGCAGGGTGGTACCTATGTGGAGATCGGCGGGATCTGGCCGACCCGGGTCGAGCTGGACCCCTCGCGCCTGGTCTTCGGGAACCGGCGGCTCGTGGCGATGTCGCACTACCACCCGCGCGTCCTGCCGGTGGCGCTCGACTTCCTGTCGCGCACGCGCGAGCGCTTCCCCTTCGACCGGCTGCTCTCGCATCGTTTCCCGTTGGAGCAGGTCAACGAGGCCTTCGCGCAGGCCGAATGGTCTCGCACCGCGGCGGATCCGACGAAAGTGATCCGCGCCGCCCTGGTGCCTTAGGACGCCCAGGCGTCGCCGATACGGAGCCAACGACCCGACGTGTCGGCGTGCGGGCCCTATCCGATCCCGAAAGTGTCCAGCGACTGTCCGTTCATCGATCTGGGCGCATCGCACAGGAGGTACAGCACCGCTCGGGCCACGGTTTCCGCCGATTCTCTCAACGGCAAGTCGCGCCCCGGCGCTCGTGCCTGCAGCAGCCGCGTGTTTCCCAGCGTCTCCACCGTGCCTGGTGACACCGCGTTCACGCGAATCCCGTGTTTGCCGGCCTGAACGGCCAGCAGCTCGGTCAGTTTCAGCGCGGCCGTCTTCGCGACGGCGTAGGAGCCGCCGGAGCGCCCAACGACGCGCGCCGTCTGCGAGGCGATGGTGACGATTTCGCCGTGCCCGCGCTCGATCATGCCGGGGATCACCGCCTTGGCGCAGAGGAAGACGCTGGTGAGGTTCGACGCGAGCATGCGCTCCCAGCTCGCCTCCGGTTCATCCCAGACGACCTGCCAGTCCAGGAGGAGGGCTCCCGATTCGGCGTACAGCTCGCTCGGCACACCTCCCGCGTTGTTGATGAGGATGTCGATGTCCCCAAATCGAGCGCGACTCACTGCCACCAGGCGATCGACCTCGGCGGCAACGGTGACGTCGGCCAGCACGCCCACGGCCTGTTGACCCATGCCGTCGATCTCCCTCACCACGGCCTCAACTTCTGCCGGCGTGCGGGCGTTCACGACCACTCGCGCTCCCTCCTGAGCCAGAGCCAACGCGATGGCGCGACCGATCCCCCGTCCACCGCCGGTGACGACGGCCGTCTGCCCTTGCAGGCGCACGGAACCCTCCCTCTATGTGCGGTACTTCCAGCAAGCCGTGCGGCAGTACGGCAATAACGATGCCGGCCCGGCTCGCCTCACAGCGCCTGGAGCAGATTGGCGTCGATGTAGGCGGTGGCCGCCTTACCGTAGTCGGCCGCGCTCTGTGTCCCCTGGTCGAAGGCTTTGAAGTTCTTGATCAGCCAGTCGTCGACCTTGCTCGAACCGGGGTACTTGAGCATGCCCCACGCGGCCACGTGCGAGTGCTGCGACATCAGGAGGAAGGCTTGAGGGTCGACCCCGACCTGCTCCTTGTAGGTCTGCATGGCCAGATCGGAGGCGCCGTTGACCGGCGACACCGCGTAATGGCCGCTGAGTGGGAAGCGCGCCGCGTTCGCCGGCGTGGTGAGCCATTGGAGGAGCGCCCAGCCCTGGTCGGCGTGTGGCGTCTTGACGGAAAATATCGGTTGTGCAAACTGGCGGCCGGAGATGTTCTGGGCCCCGCTGTGGGGCAGCGCCGCCAGGCCCCAGTTGAAGTTGAGCTTGAGGATGTAGCCGTAGACGACCTGCATGCCGATCTTGCCGCTGGTGAAGACGTCCCCGTGGGCGCCGATGGCCTTCACCTGATCGGCAGTGGGCTGCACGTGGTACTTGTCGCGCAGATCCTTGAAGAACTGCAAGCCCTGGACGGCGCCCGGCTGGTCCATCTGCGCCCGCTGCGCCTGATCGTCCCAGGGACCCTGGCCGAAATAGGTCGGCCGCTCGATACCGCCATCGTCGTCACCACCCACGGTGCCGCCGAAGCCGAACTGCAACTGGTCGGCCTTGGTGAGCTTCTGGGCATACTCCAGGAACTGGTCCATGGTCCAACTGGCGTCGTTGGGATCGACCGGCGGGTGCGGCAGCGCGGCGGAGTCGAACAAGCCCTGGTTGAAGGCCAGTGCATCCTGGGAGATGCCGACCAGCGGGAGCGCCCAGATCTTGCCCGCCTGGTCGGTGAACGTCTGAATCGCCGGCAGCGCAAACACTTGCTTGGGGTCCAGCTTCGCCCTGGCCAGCAACGGGGACAGCTCGACCAGCGAGCTCTGCACGTCGGCCCAATTGCCGGAGGCGTCCTGGTAGAGATCGGGCGGGGTGGCCCCCGCGATCATCGCCTTCAGCTTGGTTTCCAGAGTGCTCCATCCGGTCCCGCCGGAGACGATCTGCACACTGACGCCGGGGTTGGCCTTGGCGAAATCGTCGTAGATCGCCTGCTCCACCTCGTGCCGGCCCTGGCTGTCCGGGGACATATAGGTGAGGACCACACCTTTCTGTCCGGCCGCGCTCGATGAGGCCGTCGCCGCTGCACTCGACGCCGCCGAGCTTACCGCGGCGGCGGTCGTGGCGCTGCTCACAGCGGAGGCGCCACTGCTCACAGCAGACGTCTTTGTCGCGCCGCTGGCCGTGGAGCTCTGGGCGCTAATTGCCGCGGACGATGTCGTGGAAGCAGCCGTGCTAGTCGTGGCGCTTGTCCCCCCGCACGCCGCGAGGAGCGCGGTCCCGACGATCCCCCAGGTGGCCGTGGCGCTGGCGCTGAGCCAGACTCGCCGTGTCAGTAGATGGTTCATCTGAATCTCCTCTCTGCCGACGACTACGCGCCGTTGAACAGGCCTGCGCTTCCGAGCGTAACGGGCGTTCCGGCATAGCCTGGTCCGAGCCGACAGCACCCGCTGCGCGATATATCAAGGACACCATCGCACCCATTCGCTGACCTGTCAAGCCGTGTTGGATGTCTGGATGCCGCCTTGGGCCCGAGTTGGCCGCGTCCACACCGGTCACACGTGATGCAAGATGATGCCGATGCCGATGCCCACCAGCGTGCCGATGCTGACGATCGCCAGAAACTCCAGCGCGGCGCGGACCGGCCCTTTGAGGGTATAGCGGGCTTTCACCCCTCCCAGCACCAGCGCGGTCAACGCCGTCAGGACGTAGGCCAGGACACGAGGCCAGGGCAGACCCACGAGGAAGGGGATCGCTGGGATCAATCCGCCAAGCACAAAGGCGCCCCCGATCTGCGCTCCGCGCACCCACGCGGGACTAGAATCGTGTTCTGTCAAGCCGTGTTCGTCCTGCAGCAGCGCGTTCAGCCAGCGCTCGTCGTTGGCGGTGAGCTGGCTGATCACCCGCTCCAGCAATGGCCCGCGCAAGCCCTTCCGGTAGTAGATACGGCGCAGCTCGGCCCGCTCCTCCGCCGGCTCGTCGGCAATCTCCAGCCGTTCGGTCGCAATGCGCTGTTCGATAACCTCCCGCTCAGTCCTCGCCGACAGGTAGCCTCCCAGGGCCATCGAAACACCGCCGGCCACAATTTCGCTCGAGACAATGAGGGCTAGCGAGACGCCACTCGTGACGGCGCTTACGGTCATGATGAAGACCAGCGTCGTCACCAAGCCGTCGTTGAGACCGAAGACAAGCTCCCGCAACCAGTCGCCGACGTGGGGATGCTGCTCTTGCGGAGGCCGCACCGCCGTATCGGTGGCCATGTGCTGTCCCCCTCCTTGCGTCATCCTAGGACGGGCAATCACCGCTCGTTCAGGTATAAGGAAAGCAGTATGCCGCGAATGATCGCCAATTCCAAGCGGAAGAGGGCCTTTTCTAGGGCCTTTTCATTACTCGAAGGCACCAGAGGGCTACCGACCGCCTCCGAGTCGCCCCAAGCCGGCATGACAACTCGTCCCTTCTGGGGCGGCTGGCTGGGCCGCTGGTAATGAAAAGGCCCTAGGCCTTTTCGTCGGTCAACTCACCGATTGAGCACGCTTAGGCGCAATGTTAGATAGAGACAATGCAGAGAAGGAGCAAGTAAACACCCCGCCTCTTGAACCGACACGGCAGCTGACGGGCGAGACCTGTAGGTGACGTGCCCCGCCCGGCCCATCGGGAGCCGAGCTTTCTCCACGGTCGGGTCAACCTGGCAAGGTCCCTGCTGGCCGCGCCCCTGACAGTAGCCACGCGCCGCCAAGGCCCAGCGAGCCGAGCACGGCCAGCGCCTCCTGGAACTGGCTCAGGAATTGCTGTAAGCCAACGGCGATCGGGAACAGCGTCACCTGGCTCAGGTGGATCAGCGGACCCAGGCAGTCATTCCAGGCCGCTGCCTATGCCCGCTGCAGGAGCGCGGATCCCGCCAGGTTTCGATACATGGCCTGGCGCTCTGGTGAGCCCAGACGCCCCAGCAGCCGCCCTAGCCAGGCCAACCGCGCCTCCCGTTTCAGACGGCGCGCTTCCTGCATGGTTGAGCGAAACTCGCTCGTTACCCAGCCGTAACGTCGAAAGAATTCGGCTCCTTCGGCAGGGGCGAATCCCATGCGCGTGTCGCCTGCCGCGAGATCCTCCTTCCAGGAGCGCTGCATATAGCGCAACAGCCCCGGCGATACCAGGTCGATCAGCCACCATCGGAAACTCGGCTGCGCGTGCAGGTCACTGGCGAGCTTGCCAACCTGGTCCGCGGTGAGATAGACGAGGAGTCCTTCCGCCATCGCCAGCACGTGGGAAGCGTCGGCGGCGACGCGGGCGAACAGCTCGCCGCGCGCGGAGTCGTCGCTAAGGTCTAGGGCGACGCGTTCCAGCCGGCAGCGGGGCTGCTCTCTGGCGAGCTTCTCCTCCTTGTAGGCGACGATGGCCGGAAGATCGACCTCGACCCAGCGCAGCGAGGCTGGCAGCGACAGTCGGTAGGGGCGCGCGTCCAAACCCGCCCCGAGATTGATGACCACGTCGACGTTGTCCTCCTGGATGGCACGTGTGAGCAGCTCATCAAAGACGACCGTACGGACCACCAGCGACCACGCGCTGGACTGGCCGTGCGCCAGCCCGCGCACCATCTCCTCGCCGCGCTCGCCGGCGAGGCGGCGGGCGTACGGATCGCGAAAGTGCGCATCGCGCCGCTCCGTCTCCTGCGCCCGATACACCGCGACCCAGCGGGCCGTATCGGAAACGCTTTCGATCAGGGGCGCGCTGGACGCTGGTCCTCCACCATTGCCATCAGACACCGGCGTTGGCTTCCCCTCCTGCCTTCGGGACTATCGTAGTTGTCGTGGACATCGGGCGCCAGTGGCGTGACGGCCTCAGCGATGATGTCCCCTGGCGCAACCATTGGATAGCGACGACGGCGTCGTGCAACCTCCACAGCCTGCGCCGATCGTGGTACGACGGATGGTGGCGGTCGCGACCGGTACGGCGAGTCCCGGCTGCCGTCGTCTCGCGCTCAACGGTGATACGGGTACAGGCTGCCGCCGTTGGGGCTGAGGACGAGTAAGGCGCGGCCGGTCCCTCCGTCGCCGGCGAGGGTGCTGATCCTTAGCTGAAGGGCGGCCAGGTCCAGGTCCGGTCGCCGGCTATCCTCGGATAACCGGCCAATCACCTCAATCTGCAGATCGGGGCGCTCGCGGAGCGACGCCAGCGCCGCCTCCGCATCCGGCGCAAGCAGCGCCAGGATACGAATTTGCCGGGCCGGAGCGCCTGGGCCGAACGTCGCATCACGCCGAATGACGCGGCCGTGATAGACGGCAAGCGCCGCTGTGATCAGCGCCGCGCTTAGGTCCTTTAGGGCAAGGCTAACGGAGCCTGGCGAGAGGTTATCGCCAAGGGCGGCGCGGATGCCCAGCCAGAGCAGGGCGATCGTAAATCCCGTCGCGGCGAGGGCGCCCGCCAGCACGATGATGCCAAGCATCAAGCGCCGAGCGGTCGCGAACCGCTCAACCTGAGGCTCCGATGCGGCGGTGTCCTCGAGCACCGACCAGGCGCCCAGCCAGACGGCGCCGCCGACCAGGCTAGCGGCGAGCCCGAAACTTAGGCGGTCGCGCCACCAACCGGGGCCGGAAAGCGAAGCGCCGGAGTGGAGGAGGAAATCGAGCCCTAGCCAGAGCAGCGAGATTAGTGCCGGTGTCGCGGCAGCGATGCCCAGCAGCGTCAACAGCGCCAGGGCCGGGCGGCGGGGCCAGGGAATGCCCCGACTCGCGGCCAGTCCCGTCCCCACGTAGCGGGCCTGTTGCCGGATCACGCTCCAGTGGTGGGCCCAGACGAGAGAGCCGGTAAGGAGGAGCGGGAGCCAGTCGCGGACGAAGCTCCAGGCGCCGCCGGATGGCTGGTAGCCAAGAAGCCGCCGCAATGATTCATAGAGGAGGAAGACCGCGCTGGTCAATGTGGTGGGCACGGCTATGACGAGCACCAGGTAGAGATACCAGATGCGCACACGACGTACACCGCCTCGGACCAGGTCGAACTGCCAGGCGATCGTCCAGAAGACGGAGCCCGAGACGAGCGAGGCGGCGATGCTGCCCCAAATGACCCAGGGTGTCCCGCTGGGACCGGCAAACAAGACCTGCCCCGCGCCATTCAGTGGCCCAAGGAGATCCCGCAGGATCTCGCGGAGCGCTTCCACCACTCCGATCAAGAACAGGCTCAGCGCCACAGCAATGAGCGCGAAGACGGCTACATCCTGGATGTCATTGGGTCGGTCGCGCGTGCCGCCTTCGTCGGCCGGCACCGCGGCAAGGCGGGCAAACGCCAACCAAGTGACGCCGTAGACGAGGAGCTTAGCGCCGCTATTGATAGCGGACAATTGGGAGTTGGCCGCCGCCTCCCCACTGGGCAGCGCGAAGGCGAAGCTGAGGAGTCCGCGAAGGGCCCACAGGGCGACGATGGAGGTGACGGCGAATACGGCGGCAAAGTAGAGCCGGCGCTGGGGCGAGGCATGTTCCTCCTCGGCTCCGGCAGCGGCGCGTTGGGCCAGCAGCCAGTGCGCCGGCCAGATGAGCAGCCCGACGATGAGCGCCGCCAGGTACAGGCTGACCTGGGATCTGGTCGCGGTGGCGGCGAGTAGCGCGTTCCCTTGCAGGGTCACGGTTGCGGCCACAATGAGCAGGAGGCCTGAAGCGCCGACTAGCGTCGCTACCAGGCCGGCGAAGGCCATGACGTAGATGTAGACGCGCCGCGCCGTGCCCATGCCCCACTCTCTTCCTGAGAACCGGCGAACGCTGCCCTGTCCGATTATCAGCTAGAACAGGAATTCCGGCCCGGTGATAAGCCAGGCGGCGCCCTGCCTTGTCAGCGTGAACGTCTGTTGCTGTGTCTGGTCGGAGGCGCCCATGAGCGATGTCGTGAACGTGGCGATCTCCACGACCACGTTAGCCTGGTCGCCATTGACGCTGGAGCGAATCAGCGTCACCCGATGCGGGCGCTGCCCCCACTGGGCGAACTCCTGCTGGAAGCGCTCCCGAGTCATCGACTTGTCCGGTGAGCCTGCCGGCGCTGCAAAGGCGGTCTTGGCATAGGCGTCGTCGACCTGGCCGTCCTGCAAGAGGCGAACGTAGGCGGCAACCGCCGCCTCGGGACTCCCGTTGGGAAAGGTCGCCTCCGGCTGGCGGGAGGCGACGATGGCGACGACGATGCCGAGCAGGAGCAGCGCAGCCGCTCCCGCCACCAGAATGACCAGCGAGCGCCGGCTGCCCGTAGCGCACCTCCCTCAATCCTCCTGCATTGTGCGGCATGCAGGCCGTTCGGTCTATAGCCCAATGTGCATGCCCGCACTGTCGGCTGCGAGTATGAGGGGATGGTGAGAGCGCATACTTCCCGGGCGCCTGGAGGCGCCAAATGGTCCGTCCAGGAAGTCGAGCGCGCTACCCGTTGTCATCCTGAGCGCAGCGAAGGACCCCCGGCTTGCCCGCCCGCGCTGCGCGGGCCCGCATGGCGTCTGGCCTGCCCGGCCAGGGGTCCTTCGCTGCGCTCAGGATGACAACGGGAACGCTCGCATGGTGCCGGGAACCGTCGCGACCTTGGTGGACGCGCGGCTTACGTGGTTCCGCCTTGCTATCCGCCTTCGTTCGCGGGCCGGGGCTCCGGGTCGCCAATGACATGCACGTCGATCTCCTTGGACGCCTTCAGCACCTTGCGGACGACTGAGCCGTGCAGGAGCTCGGTCCAGCGCGACTTGGTCGAATGGCCGATCACGAGCTGGTCCACGTTGTGCTCCCGCGCGTAGCCGATAATGGCCGCCGCGACATCATTGCCTCTTACCGTGACGACCTCTGCGCCCAGGTCTTCCGCCATCCGTCGGTGCTGTTCCAGTCGCTTTCGCCGCTCGGGGTCCAGGCGCTGGGTCATGTCTGGGCGCTCCACTGTGACTGCCACGAGTGGCGCGTGGACGGCGTCGGCGATCCGCCAGGCGCGCCGCAAGAGCCGCTGAGAGATCGGACGGTCGTCGATGCAGACCATGACCCGCTCGCTGGCCGGCCATGGTCCGGTGACGGCGTGGCCGCGCATGTAGCGCTCGAGCTGCTGGTCGACCCCTTGGGCCGTCCGGCGCAGGGCGAGCTCGCGCAGCGCGGTCAGGTTGCCCTCGCGGAAGAAGCCAGCCAGGGCCTGCTGGGCTCGATTCGGCGGATAGACGTTGCCGTGCTGAATGCGCTGCCGCAAGGCGTTGGGCGCCATGTCGATCAGCTCGGTCTCGTCGGCGTCATTGATGACGCGATCCGGGATGGTCTCGCGGACGGCCACGCCGGTGATCTGCTCGACCAGGTCTTTCAGGCTCTCCAAGTGCTGCACGTTGACGGTGGACAGCACCGTGATTCCGGCGTCCAGCATATCCTCGACATCTTGCCAGCGCTTCTCGTGCCGCGAGCCGGGCGCGTTGGTATGAGCAAGCTCGTCTACCAACGCCACGTCCGGCGCGCGACGGACGACGGCGTCGGTATCCATCTCCTCGAGCCTGACGCCGCTGTACTGCACATTGCGCCGCGGGACTATTTCCAGGTCGCCCAGCGCCTTTACCGTCTCGGGCCGGCCGTACGTCTCCACGTAGCCCACGACAACGTCGGTTCCGCGCGCACGGCGGCGGTGCGCCTCCTGCAGCATGGCGTAGGTCTTACCGACGCCCGGCGCCATGCCCAGGTAGATGCGCAGCCGGCCCCGTGCGCCGGAGCCGGCCTCACGGCGGCAGAGCTCCAGCGCCTCTTCCGGCGTCGTCCTGCCCTGCTCCCGCGCCGGGGCTTCGACCTGGTTGTCGCGTTCGTCGATCATGCCACGTTACTTACTTGCGCGCATCGAGCGCCTGGTTCAGCAGCAGTACGTTGACGCACGGCTCGCCGAGGATGCCGAGGGTGCGGCCGGTCGTGTACTTGGCGACCAGCGCCTGCACGTCGGCGACGGGGATATTACGCGCCTGCGCCACCCGTGACGCCTGCAGCGCCGCGTTGGCCGGGCTAATGTCCGAATCCAGCCCGCTCCCCGAGGCGGTGACCGCGTCTACCGGCACCTGCGCATTCGCGGGCAAGTTGTTCTCCTGGCGGTAGGCGTCAGCCCGGTCGCTTACCGACTTCACGAAGGCCTTATTGGTCGGCGCGGCGTTGGAGGCGCCGGAGTTGGCCGCGTTATACGGAGCGGGAACCGGTGTAGGATCGGTCGAGACCGTCACGGACGGGCGCGGGTGGAAGTATTGCGGCTTGGTGAACTCCTGCCCGATCAGCGCCGAGCCGTAGACGCTGCCGTCGGCACGCTTCAGCAAGCTGCCGTTGGCCTGGAAGGGGAAGGCTGCCTGCCCGATCCCGGTGATGAGCAGCGGGTAGGCCAAGCCTACGAGCACAGTCATCAGGATCATCATCACAATGGCCGGGCGAAGCTGCCGAGCTAGGTCAGTCATTTTGGGTTCCTTTCTGGTACGGACGTGGCCCCACCCCCGGCCCCTCCCCAGCAGAGCTGGAGAGGGGAGCACGGGTGCCGGGGCGGGCGGTCTGGTCGCCGGCCGTATTGGTCTCCCCTCTCCAGCTCTGCTGGGGAGGGGCCGGGGGTGGGGCCTCCTCTCACGCCAAATGCAACAACGTGACGGTCACGTCGATGATCTTGATGCCGACGAAGGGCAGGATGATTCCGCCGATACCGTAGATCAGCAGATTACGACGCAGCAGCGCCGCGGTTGAGACGGCGCGATAGGCCACGCCGCGCAGCGCCAGCGGGATCAGCGCGATGATGATGAGCGCGTTGAAGATCACCGCCGACAGGATCGCGCTCTGGGGTGTCGAGAGGCGCATCACATTGAGCGCCTCCAGCTCCGGATAGATGGTCAGGAACATCGCCGGGATGATAGCGAAGTACTTGGCCACGTCGTTGGCGACGGAGAAAGTGGTGATGGCGCCGCGCGTGATCAAGAGCTGCTTGCCGATGAGCACCACCTCGATCAGCTTGGTGGGGTCGGAATCCAGGTCGACCATGTTGCCGGCCTCCTTGGCCGCCTGGGTGCCTGAGTTCATGGCCATCCCCACGTCGGCCTGGGCCAGCGCCGGCGCATCGTTGGTACCGTCGCCGGTCATGGCGACGAGCTTGCCCTCCGCCTGCTCCTCGCGGATGAGCCGCAGCTTCTCCTCCGGCTTGACCTCGGCGACGAAGTCGTCCACTCCGGCCTCTCGGGCGATGGTTGCCGCGGTCAGCCGGTTGTCGCCGGTGACCATGACGGTGCGGATGCCCAGGCGGCGTAGCTCATCGAAGCGCTCGCGCAGGCCCGGCTTCACGGTGTCCTTGAGGTAGATGATCCCCAGGACCTGGCGACCGTCCATGACGGCCAGCGGCGTGCCGCCCTCGCGGGCGATGCGGTCGGCCTGCTCCTGCAGGTCGGCGGGCAGCGACTCTGCCTCCGCTCGGATGGCGTCAACGGCGCCCTTCATGACGGCGGCGCCGTTGATGTGGATGCCGCTCATGCGGGTGGCTGCGCTGAAGGGGACGAATTCGGCGCCGGGGGGCAAGGCTACGTCACCGTCCACACCGGCCTGCCGCGCTAGGGCGACGATGCTCTTGCCTTCCGGAGTCTCGTCCGGCAATGACGAGAGGAGGGCGGCGCGGCGCAGCGCCTCGGCAGTGACCCCCTTCGCGGGGATGAACTCACTGGCCAGCCGGTTGCCGAAGGTGATGGTCCCCGTCTTGTCCAGTAGGAGCGTGTCGACATCACCGGCCGCCTCGACCGCCCGCCCGGACATGGCCAGGACGTTGAAGCGCGTCACGCGGTCCATGCCGGCGATGCCGATGGCAGAGAGCAGGCCACCGATGGTGGTCGGGATCAGGCAGACCAGAAGCGCGATCAGGATGGTGCTGGAGATGGCGCCGCCCGCGTAGACGGCGAAGGGCTCTAGCGTCACCACGGCCAGCAGGAAGATGACGGTCAGTCCGGCCAGCAGGATGGTGAGTGCGATCTCGTTGGGCGTGCGCTGGCGCTTCGCTCCCTCTACCAGCGCGATCATCCGGTCGAGGAAGGTCTCGCCGGGATTGGAGGTGATGCGCACCTTGATCCAGTCGGAAATAACTTGGGTGCCACCGGTCACGCTGGAGCGGATGTCAGTGCCCGGCTCCTTGAGGACGGGCGCGGACTCGCCGGTGATGGCCGCCTCGTTGACGTAGGCGACTCCTTCGATGACCTCGCCGTCGCCGGGGACCAGGTCGTCCGTTTCCACGAGCACTACGTCGCCCTTGCGCAGCTCCGTCGAGCTCACGCTCCGCGGCGCCTTCGTGCTCGCGCCGCGCGTCTCGCCGGCGCGTGTCAGGAGCTTGGCGCGGGTCTCCTGGCGCGTCCGCCGCAGCGTGTCGGCCTGGGCCTTGCCGCGTGCCTCCGCCACCGCCTCGGCGAAGTTGGCGAAGAGTACGGTGAACCACAGCCAGAGGGCGATCTGCCCCGTGAAGAGCGGCGAGCCGGCCGTGGCCGCTCCACCGAACAGCCCGCGCATGAACTCGATCGTGGTGATGACGCTGCCGACCTCGACCACGAACATCACTGGGTTACGGAGCATCTGGCGCGGGTCGAGCTTTCGGAAGGCGTCGCCGCCGGCCTGGCGCAGCATGTCACGGTCGAAGGCGATGCCGCCGCGTCGCCTGGCGCCGGCGATGCGCTTCATGCTTTCGGACAGCGCCGCCTGCTCAGCTGTCTTCTCCGGCGGCAACGGCGATTCCTCCTGCCGTCGCTGCAGTGGCGGTTCTTGTGTTTGCATCTTTGCTCTTTCCTAGTTCCGATTCAGTGGGCGGCGTGGGCAGGTGGGGGGAGTGGCCCCCTCTCTGCCTTCGGCATCTCCCCCCAATCCTGAGGCTGTTGGCCATTCGAGGATGCCGCGCCGACGGTGAGATCAGGGCGTATAGCAATACGCCCCTACCAGATGCGGCCGGCGGCGGTAGGGGCGTATTGCTATACGCCCTGGTCACCGCACCAGCCGAATCTCGCCTATGACCAACAGCATCAATTCTGGGGGAGAGCGGTGGCGGGAGCAGCAACGCCATCACTGGCCTGTCCCAGGCTGACGACGTCAATCTGTGTCGCAGGCAACACTGCCGTCGCGGCTCCCCCCACCAACGGTCCATCAGAACGTCTTCCCCGCGACCAGTTGCAACTGGTCGACGATCGGACCCAGCGAGAGCGCCGGGAAGTAGGTGAGCGCGCCGACGATCAGGACCACGCCGACGACCAGTCCGGTCCAGAGCGGGCCGGTCGTCGGGAAGGTCCCCAGACTCGGCGGGATCTTTTTCTTGGCCGCCAGCGAGCCGGCCAGCGCCATCAGCGGCACGATCATGAGGAACCGCCCGATCAGCATGGCGAAGCCGCCGGCGACGTTGTAGAACGGTGTGTTGGCCCCGATGCCGGCAAAGGCGGAGCCGTTATTGCCCGTTGAGGAGCTGAACAGGTACAGGATCTCCGAGAAGCCGTGGGCGCCGTTGTTGGCAATGGCGCTCGTGCCAGCGGGGAGGACGCTGGCGACGCCGGTGAACAGCAGGATGTCGGCGGCCAGGATCAGCGACGCCAGCATGGCCATCTTCACCTCGAAGCTCTCGATCTTCTTGCCCAGGTACTCGGGGGTCCGCCCCACCATCAGGCCCGCGATGAAGACGGCGAGCACGGCGAACATGAGCAGGCCATAGAGCCCGGCGCCGACGCCGCCGAAGATCACCTCGCCGAGCTGGATGTTGAGCATGGGGATCATGCCGGCCAGCGGGATGTAGCTGTCGTGGAAGGAGTTCACGGCGCCGCAAGAGGTGACCGTGGTGGTGACCGCCCATAGCACAGAGAGCGGAACGCCGAAGCGCAGCTCCTTGCCTTCCATGTTGCCGCCAGTCTGTAGGGTGGACGCGGCCTGGTCCACGTGCAACCCGCCGAACAGTGGGTTGCCGCCCTGCTCGAAGCTGTACGCCACTGCCAGGCCGGCGACGACCACAACCGCCGATGCCGCCCAGAGCGTCCAGCCCTGCCGTGTGTCACCGACCATGCGGCCGAAGGTGTACAGCAGGCTGGCCGGGATTGACAGGAGCGCGAGATCCTCAACGTAGTTGGAGAGCGGCGTAGGGTTCTCGAAGGGATGCGCGGAGTTGACGTTGAAGAAGCCGCCGCCGTTCGTGCCCAGCTCCTTGATGATCTCCTGGCTGGCGACGGGACCCTGGGCGATCGTCTGCTTGGCGCCTTCCAGCGTGGTCACGTCGGTATAGCCGTTGAGGTTCTGCGGCACGCCCTGCCAGATCAGCACCAATGCGAAGACGATGGAGATCGGCAGCAGGATGTAGAGGATGCTGCGTGTCATATCCACCCAGAAGTTGCCGACGGTCCTGGCGCTGCGACGAGCAAGTCCGCGGATGAGCGCGACGGCGATGGCCATGCCGGTGGCCGCCGAGACGAAGTTATGCACGGCCAGCCCGGCCATCTGGCTGAAGTAGGACATCGTCGTCTCGCCGCCGTAGTTTTGCCAGTTGGTGTTGGTGGTGAAGCTCACCGCGGTGTTCCAGGCCAGCCCAGGATCGAGCGTGCCTTGCCCGGCGGGATTGAACGGCAGGAACTGCTGCAGCCGCAAGATGGCGTAGAGCAGCAACAGCCCCACACCGTTGAAGAGCAGCATGGCGATGCCGTAGATTTTCCAGTCGTGCTCTTGCGTCGCGTCGATGCCGCAGACGCGGTAGATCACCCCTTCCATCGGCCGGAGCGCCGGGTCGAGCCAGGTGCGTTTCCCCTCGTAGACCGCGGTCATATACGTGCCAATCGGCTTGGTCAGCAGCAGCAGCACGACCAGGAAAAGGGCGATCTCGCCGATGCCGGTGGGGGTCAACTTAGGTGTCCTTTCAGGACCACGCGTCCGTTAGAACTGCTCAGGGCGCAACAATGCCACGAGGAGGTACACCAGGATCAGCACGGACACGATGCCGTAGACGATGTACTCAATTGACATTGGACACTCCTTCTTACTTGGTGGAGATCCGTCGCTACAGCCGGCCACAACCGGCGAGGTAGACGACGCTCACCGTGAAAAACACGACGGTGAGCGCCGCGAACAAGATGTCGGCCATCAGTCAAAATCCTCCTGCTCATGGGGGCGTCCGTCAGAACTCACCATGTCCACGGGTGTGGAGTCGCCCCGGACGAGACGCAACAACGATTCGAGCGGAAACGGCTTCGACAGGTACGCGACTGGTCGGAACTCTGCTAGGCGGCTCGGCACGATGCGCACCGCTGAGACGACGACGGTGGGCACCTCGATCCCCTGACTTCGCAGGGTGCGCAAGACATCCCAACCACTCTGATCCGGCAGGTTGATGTCCAGCAACATGAGGTCGGGCCGCTCGTTGAGCACCGCCTGCACGGCGTCCGCCGCCGTTGCCACGTCCCGTACTTGGTGTCCCCGCGCCGTCAGGTTGCGGACGACGACCTGCCGCAGTCGCGCTTCGTCCTCGACGACCAGGACGCGGCGATACATCAATGTCGCCCCAATCCATCGTCGGCTCGGCGCCGGCGCCGCGGACCCGCTTCTGTCCGCTCCAGGCACTCAGTATCGCTGCGAACTGGTCAACGGCGGATCAACGCGCTGGCGCTGCCGGTCAATAATTCCTCAATGATTGGGAAACCGGTTGGTGGGGCCGTCAACCTCACCCCCGGCCCCTCCCCTACGAAGGGAGGGGAGCCTCCACGTTAGGTCTGGCGCCCTTCTTGGCAGCACCAATGGTGGCTGTCTTGAGTGCGACGATCCTCCCCGTCCAAGCTCCCCTCCCTTCGTAGGGGAGGGGCCGGGGGTGAGGTTTACTAGGGCCTACCGCTCGTCGGACAGCAGTCGGTAGCCGACACCCGGCTCGGTCAGGAGGTAGCGTGGCTTCTGGGGATCGGCTTCCAGCTTGCGGCGCAGGCGGGCGATGTAGACGTGCAGGTAATGGCCTTCCGAGCCGTACTCGGGGCCCCAGGCCTGACGTAGGAGCATCTGGTCGGTTAGGACCTTGTCCGGATGGGCAACGAAGACCTTGAGCAGCTCGTACTCGGTAGGGGTGAGATGGACCTCCTTGCTGCCAACCGTCACACGTCGATGCTCGACGTCGACTTCAAGGTCGCCGGTGCGAAACACGGCGGCCGTGCCACGTGGCGGGCGGACGGCGTGGCGCAGGGCCACGCGGATGCGCGCCAGGAGCTCATCCACTCCGAACGGCTTGGTGAGGTAGTCGTCCGCGCCGAGGTCCAGGGCGGCAACCTTGTCGCGCTCGGCGCCGCGCACGGAGAGGATGATGATGGGAGTGCTGCTGTCGGACCGGATGTGCCGGAGGATCTCCAGTCCGTCCCGGTCCGGCAAGCCGAGATCCAGCAGGATGAGGTCGGGGCGCCGCTGGCGCTGCGTCGCAAGAGCTTCCTGAGCGTTCGTGGCCGTGTCGACCTGGAAACCGTGACGGGTTAGGTTGGTGCGCACCGCGCGGACGATGGCCGGTTCGTCGTCCACGACGAGGATGCGGGCGCCTTCCGGACGGCTCATGCTGCCGGCTCTCCTGGCGCGACGGCAACCGCCGCTGAGAGGGGCAACGTAAAGGCGAAGCGAGCGCCTCCTTGCGGGCCGTTCTCTGCCCAGAGATGTCCGCCGTGCGCTTCGATCAGCCCTTTCGCCACCGCGAGTCCGACGCCCGTACCTTGGGGCCGTGGTCCGGGACGGTCGACGCGATAGAACGGGTCGAAGAGGCGGGGCAGCGACTCGGCGGGAATGCCGGGGCCGCGATCGGCCACCGCCACTTCGATCTCGTCGCCTTGGTGTTTGATGGAAAGTGCGATAGGGGTGCCGGACGGCGTGTACTTGGCGGCGTTCTCGACGAGGTTGGAGAGCACCTGATCGATCTCCACGTAGTCCAGCGACACGGGCGGCAGCTCCTCCGGCACGTCGACGCTGACGGGATGGCCTGCCGTGATCGGACGCAGCCGGCCCAGCACGTCCTCAAGCAGCGCGCTCAGGTCATACCAGCCCTTGTCTGGCCGCAAATGACCGGCCTCGATGCGCGACAGGTCGAGCAAGTTGCCGACGATCCGATCGAGACGTTGCGCTTCTTCCTCGATGGCCTCCGCGAACTCCTGCCGCTCGCCATCCGTCCAATGCACGTCCTGTTGTCGCAAGCTTCCGGCCGAGGCGATGATCGAGGCGAGGGGAGTCCGCAGGTCGTGGGACACCGCGTTGATCAGGGCCGATTTCAGCTCGTCGGTGCGGCGCAGAATTTCGGCCTCGGTCGCCTGCAGCGCCAGGCGAACCCGCTCCGCGGCCAATCCCAGTTGGCCGCTCACCGTCGTGAGGAGTCGCGTGTCGGCCGAACTAAAAGGAGCGCCATCCGCTGGCCGGACCAGCAAGAGTGCTCCCACGCGTTGCTCCCGAACGGTTACCGGCACCAGGTGTACCCGGCCGGGCGCCGGCACGTAGGGCTGTCCCGGTCGTCGCGACGGCACGATCCGGACCCAATGGCCAGGCGTCCCACGCTGAGCCCCAATGGGCGCCTTACCCACGGTCAGCCGATCCGCCGGGAGCCGAGCGGTTGTGCGCAGAAAGGCCAGCGCATCCGGTTCCCCCACCTCAGCGCGCACGGCATCGTGATCGCCGCCGGGCAGGTCAATCACCACCGCGGACAGCGTCAGCTCGGTCCGTAGCCGATCGGCGACCGCTTGCAATGCGGCGACGAAGTCGCGCTCGCTTATCAGCCGGACCACGTCGTAAAGGACAGCAGCCTCGCGCTCGCGCTGCTCGGCCTCGAGGGCGCGGCGTCGTACCGCGGCGGTGAGCTGCCCGGTGACGATGGCGGTCAAGAGGAAAAGCAAAAGTGCCACCCATTCGTCGGGATTGCTGACGGTGATGGCGTGCAGCGGCTCGACGAAGAACCAATCAAAGGTGAGAAAGGCGGCCAATGAGGCCAGGACGGCTGGGCCGCGACCATAGGCGATGGCGACGGCGAATACCCCGATCAGGTACAGCATCGAGATGTTGGCGATGCGGGCGCCGCCAAGCGCCAGGCCAATGAACAGACTCACCAACGTGACGGCGGCGAGCGCCGCCAGATAGCCTGCCCAGCGCGCGGCGATCAGGACTCGTAGCGAGTGCGGCGCCTTCATGGTCTCTATCTTGCCACGCCTGGGCCAAGCCCGGTAGCGAGGTATTATTCGGCACGGTGATCCCGATAACAGCCAGACGCGGAGGGTCGGTGCGATCGGCGGATGCACCCGGAGTCGCGGCCGGGGAGCCTGGGGCTCAAGCTCCAGGCTAAGATTACCAAGCCGGCTCAAGCCGGCTGGGGACGATGGCCGGCCGCGTTTGGACGGTCCAGCCGCCTTGAGGCGGCTTGGTAATCTTAGCCTGCTCCTTTAGGGGCAGGCGCGCCGGACGCAGCCTGACATCCGGCGGCATTTAGGCTATGGCGTACGTGCCCGAAAAAGTGCGTCGGAAATCGGACCTCCCGTGCATCATGGTAGGAAAAGGGGGTATTGTCCGTGCCGGAGCTGGCCGCGAGTATTGATGAGCAGGATTCCGCGCTATCGTCGGAGCGGGGCCGGCTCGTCCGGCTCTGCACCCGGCTCACCGGCGATCGCGACGTCGCCGAAGATCTGACACAGGAGGCGCTGCTCAAGGGCTGGCGGCATGCGCAGCAGCTCCGCGACAGCGAGCGGCGAGCGCAGTGGGTGAGCGCCATCGCCAGGAACGAGTGCCGGCGCTGGCTCCAGCGGCGAAATCGCGACCTGCTCCACCTCGCCGAATCGGCAATACGATCAGATGCGGACGAGCCGGGTACTGAGGGCGAGCCGGCTGACGACTACGACTTGGAAGTGGAGCTGGAGCGTGACGAGCTGGCCACGTTGCTCGACCGGGCGATGGCGGCGCTCCCGTCCGAGACTCGCCGAGTGTTGGTCGAGCGATATGTCCACGAGTCGCCGCAGGCGGAGATCGCGCGACGCCTGGGGCTAAGCGAAGGAGCGGTTGAGGCCAGGATTCAGCGCGGAAAGCTCACCCTGCGCCGCGTCCTAACATCAGACTTGCGGCAGGACGCCGCTGCCTACGGTCTCATCCCTGAATACGACGGCGGCTGGCAGCAGACGCGCATCTGGTGTCCCATTTGTGGCCGGTGTCGTCTAACCGGCCGTTTTGAGGAGGACCGCGGCCAACTGCAACTGCGCTGTGCTCGCTGCTGCGGCGGTATCTGGGGGGCCATCACCAACGGAGGGGACGCTCGACTGTTCCATGGCATCCATGGCTTTCGCGCTGCGCTAAACCGGGTGATCAACGTCGCAGCCGAGCACTATCGCCTTGGCCCAGTGAACCGGACGATTCCCTGCTTCGACTGCGGGCGTCGAACGCCGATCCGAGTGACCCGCCTGCACCAGGAGCCACCCGTGCCTTTGCAGGGCCGATACTTTGTGACCGAACGGTGTCCGGCCTGCGGCTGCCACTCCGAAAACCTCCTCGTCGCACACGGAATGTACCTTCCGGAGGGTCGCCGGTTCTGGCGTGACCATCCCCGACTCGTGCTGCTTCCGGAGCGAGTTGTGGAAACGGACGGCGGTCGCGCGCTCGTCTCGGGCTTCCAAGATGTGACCGGAAGTGCCAGGCTGGATGTGGCGCTCTCGCTGGACACGTTACAGGTCATCGGGGTGTATGGTGGCGGCGGTGGTTAGCACAACCAATTGCGGCAGCCAGGGGCCGCTTGCCGTGGACGTACGCGACCTCACCAAGCGCTTCAAGAGCGGCAAGTCCGAGACGCTGGCCAACGACGCGCTCTCGCTGCAGATCAAGCGCGGCGAGGTGTTCGGCTTGCTTGGCCCGAATGGGGCCGGCAAGACCACACTGGTGTTGCAAGTGCTCGGACTGCTCACCCCGACATCCGGGAGCATCACGGTCGAGGGTGTCGATGTCGTGGCCCACCCGGAGCAGGTGAAAACGTTGGCCGGCTATATGCCACAGACTCGCCTGGCCATGCACAACATCGAGGTGGAGCGTGCGCTGTATATCACTGGCCGGCTGCGTGGCCTCGCCGATGGGGTAGCACGCAAGCAGGCAGAGGAGCTGATCGAGCACCTGGAGCTAGGCGAGCACCGTCGGAAGTTCGTGAGTCGGCTCTCTGGGGGGCTGACCCGGGTGGCCGCGTTCGCTCTCGCGCTCATGGGGAAGCCGCGGCTGGTGGTGTTCGATGAGCCAACCAACGAGCTCGACCCGGTGCGGCGCCGCGTTGTCTGGGACACCATTCGCGACCTCAACCGTCGCCGCGACGTCACCTGCATCGTCGTCACTCACAACGTCCTGGAGGCGGAACGCGTGGTGGAGCGGGTCGCCATGGTGGACCACGGCCGGGTCGTCGCGCTCGGCACGCCGGGCGAGCTAAAGGCGCGTCTGGGCGAAGAGGTTCGGCTGGAAGTGGTGCTCAAGCCGGAGGTCGCCCAGCATGGCCGTTTGGAGCCGGCGAGGGAGCGCCTCGCCACGCTCGGAACGGTCGTGGACTTGCGGCCGGGGCACTATGCGGTCTTCATCCACCGGCATGGCGTTGGCGGCGCAGTGGATGCGCTACTCAGGGATATGGAGGGGATGTTAGACGACTTCCGGCTGGCTCCGCCCTCGCTGGAGGACGTGTACATCCACCTGGCCGGACAGAAGCTGGAAGGGTAATAGCAATGGCGCTGCTCGGACGATACTGGCTAGAGTTCCGTTACCTCTTCCTGGTCCAGATCCTGGAGCAGCGCGGCTGGCTGGTTGGCACGATCCTGTTCACCTCGATCTTCCCGCTCATGCTCGTCTTCGGTCTGGGCCGCATAGGGATCGGGCAGACCGCGGAGACCCTCGCCTACGTTATTACCGGTTCCACGGTCGTGTCATTGACGACCGTCGGCATCACCATGCTGGCCCAGGACCTCGGCAACGCCAAGGAGCGCGGCGACTTCCTCTATTACGCTTCCTTGCCGATCAGCAAAGCCGTCTTCTTGCTGGCGCTGATCGCCAGCAAGCTCCTGATTCAGCTACCCGGCATCGCGGTATCGCTGATCGGCGGCAGCCTGCTCTACCGGTTTCACCTCGCCCCCAATCCCCTGCTCTTCCTGATCATCCCACTCGCCGCCGTATCGATCTCGGGGATCGGAGCGGCGCTGGGCATGCTTTCGCCGAACTTCCAGGCCACCAACGTGCTCTCCCAACTGATCCTCTTTATCGTGATGTTTGCCTCGCCGGTGTACATCGCCGCCAGCGCGCTGCCCTTGCCGGTCCAGGTGTTCGGGCTGCTCCTGCCGCCGACCTACGCTGCGGACGCGCTGCGCCGCGCCATCGCGGGCGTGACCGACGGCCGGCTCGCGCTCGACCTACTGGTGCTCTTCGCCTGGGCCGTTGCATCGCTGGGTGGCGTCACGCGCGGGCTGAAGTGGCGGCTGAAGTAACATGACCGTGTAGCTGCCGAGGAGACTATGGCACGGCGCGACAACGGGAGATATATCGGTGAATGACACCCTCAAGTATCAACTCAGCATCGCTTGGTCGGAGAGAGATGCTGCTTACGTCGCGAGTGTCCCCAACCTTCCTGGCTGCATGGCCCATGGCAGGACTTACGAAGGGGCGCTCGCCAACATTCAAGATGCAATGCGCCTGTGGGTTGATACCGCCAGTGAGGACGGTATACCGATTCCGGAACCCGATCGCGACGTTGCATGGGTGTAGCTGAAGCCTCACCTATCTTGGCCCTCCCCGCGAGGATGACAAGGGGCTGGTGTTCGAGTGGAGTGCGCCCGTCCGCGTGGCTGGGCGCACTTGAACGCACCGAACGGACGGTGTCGTACAATCTGGCCGGCGATGAAGGAGGCCATCTGGCAATGCCGCTGGGGACGGACCCTCACCCCCTACCCCTCTCCCGCAAGCGGGCGAGGGGAGACGAAGGCCGGGTGCGGCGATTGGAGAGCCCTGTAGTGCTGCGCGAGCGCGCCCGAGAGCTCCGGCAGGAGGTCAATCCAGTCGAGGCAGTGCTGTGGTCACAACTGCGGGACCGGCGCTTTCGAGGGCTGAAGTTCCGCCGGCAATATGTCCTCGGCCCGTTCATTGCCGACTTCTACTGTGCGCAGCATCGTTTGGTGGTGGAGCTTGATGGTGCGACCCACGAAGGCCCCGGCGGTCAAGGCCGAGACCGGGAACGCGATGCCTGGATGGTTGGACATGGAATTCGCGTCGTGAGGTTACCCGCGGCCATTGCTGCACTCGAAGCGGCAATCGATTCGCATCAATCGCTATGGAACCGTTGCGAGAAATAGTAAAGGCAAAGTAGTCTCGCTGGAGGACGTTGAGAATCCGGGTTCTGTCGCGCAGTAGTTGCCGTTGGAAGCCCCTCTCCCGCCGAGCGGGAGAGGGGGTAAGGGGTGAGGGCCCGCCACCATGAAAGTCACCCGCGTCGTTGCCGCGCCGGACGTGGCTCCGCCACGAGAAGACCCTATCCGCGATGCCTTGCAGGTGCTCGACGGCGGTGGGACCGTGCGAGTGCGCATCGAGACAGACGATGGCATCGCCGGCGAGTCGTCGACCGGCTTCGGCCGCCTGCGCGGCGCTGTCCCCACGCTGACAGCGATGATAGAGCAGGAACTGGCGCCGGAGGTGGTGGGCGAAGACCCGTTCCTGGTGCGGCGCATCCGCGAGAAGCTGTGGCGGCTGACCGAGTACCACGGCACAACCGGGCTGGCCTGCTTCGGTGTCTCGGCTATCGACCTGGCGCTGTGGGATCTGATGGGCAAGGCGCTGGACCAGCCGGTCTGGCGGCTGCTCGGCGCCCACCGCGACCGCGTGCCGGCCTACGTCATGGTCGGCTGGCTGAACTACGACCTCGACCGGCTTCGCGCGGTTTGCACGCAGGCGATGGAGCAAGGCTTCCGTGGGGTCAAGATCAAGGTTGGCGCGCCGACGCTGGAGGAGGATGTCCGGCGAATTGAGACGACCAGGGCAGCGATCGGCGCCAACGGCCTGCTGATGGTCGACGCCAATCAGGTGTTCAGCCGCACCGAGGCGATACGCCGTGGTCGGGTCTACCAGCAGATGGGCTGCTATTGGTTCGAAGAGCCGTTGCCGGCGGACGACGTTGCCGGTCTGGGAGAGCTCGCCGCCGCGCTGGACATTCCCATCGCCTCGGGCGAGAACAACTTCGGCAAGCGGCAGTTCCGCGAGCTATTCACCCAGAAGGCCGTTGACGTGGTGCAGCCCGACCTGCGCCGGGCCGGTGGCGCGACGGAATGCCTGGAGATCGCGGCCATGGCCGACGCCTTCGGCGTGCCCTACGCCTCGCACGGCGGCGGAGCGCACCTGCATTTTCTGGCGGCGATGCCGAACTGTCTACTCATGGAATCGGGCGTGCTCCCCCCAGGGTCTTCGGTGAAGCTGATCGACGGCTGCTACCCGCTGCCGCATGGGCCGGGCCTGAGCAGCCGCTGAACGGTCGAGACGGTCGCTCCTTGTGCCCGGCGAATAAATTCGCGGGCTACAACCTGCGAAGTCCGCCTGCGCGGACTCTCGGGCCCGTATGCGTACCGCATTGGCCGGACCCGGCCTGCGAGAAGCGAAGCGTCGGGCTTTGCCGCATGGTAGCCCGCTAATTTATTCGCCGGGCACACGGTCACTACCCCGCCGCGCGCTAGGTTTTCAGCCGGGCGATGGCCTGGCCGTGCAGGTAGCCCGGCATCATCTGCATTAGCTCGATGCGATTGCCGTCGTGATCGGTGACCCAATACTGCAAGTTGCCATCGCGCCCTTGACGGGGCGGGTTCGGACCGCGGGGCAGGCCGCGCGCCTCAATGTCGGAGACGGTGCGCTCCAGGTCGTCGACGGTGAGCTGCACATGGCGGTAGCTCCCGCGATTGCCGGAGAAGTCCTCCGCCGTGCCGGGCTTAGGGAACAGCTCCAGAAACTGCTGGTTGCCGAGGTACACAAACGTGATCCAGGGCTTGCCGTCGCGGTCGATGTCGAAGGCCCGTTGCAAGCCCAGCAGGTCACAATAGAAGCGAAGCGACTGCTGCAAGTCGCGCACCCGAAACGCGGCATGTCCCAAGCCGGTGATCAAGGTTGATCCCTCCGATTCCAAAGGCCAGCTGGAATGGTGTAGCTGGCGTCGCAATCATATCGGACCCTCGCTTCAACGGTTACTGGCACACGGCTCGCTGATCACGCCCTACAATGACAAGGGCAATACATAGGAGGTCCCGATGTCGCCCGCGAGCACAACGCCAACGTCTTCGTCCCTTACGCAGCGCCCGGCCTGGAAAGCGCTGGAGGCGCACTACCGCGAGATCCGCGACGCTCACCTGCGCTCGCTGTTCGCTGACGATCCCCGGCGCGGCGAGCGATTCAGCGCTGAAGCGGTCGGACTGTACCTCGACTATTCCAAACACCGCGTCACTGACGAGACGATCCGTCTGCTGCTGCGACTCGCCGAGGAATGCCGGCTGCGCGAGCGCATCGAGGCCATGTTCGGGGGCGAGACGATCAACGACACTGAGCAGCGCGCGGTGCTGCACGTGGCGCTGCGCACGCCCAAGGGGGAGCGGATCCGCGCCGATGGCGTCGATGTCGTTCCCCAAGTACACGCCGTGCTGGACAAGATGGCGGATTTCGCCAACCGGGTGCGGAATGGCGAGTGGAAAGGGCACACCGGCAAGCGCATCCGCAACGTCGTCAACATCGGCATCGGCGGCTCCGACCTGGGTCCGGTCATGGCCTATGAGGCGCTCAAGGGTTACAGTGAGCGCGACATGACCTTTCGCTTCGTCTCCAACGTGGACGGCACCGACTTCGCCGAGGCAACGCGCGACCTAGATGGCGAGGAAACGCTGTTCATCATCTCCTCCAAGACCTTCACCACGCTGGAGACGATGACGAACGCCCGCAGCGCCCGCGAGTGGAGTCTCAAGACCCTCCGCGACGAGCGCGCGGTGGCAAAGCACTTCGTCGCCGTGTCGACCAACACCGATGCCGTAGCCAAATTCGGCATCGACACGGCCAACATGTTCGAGTTCTGGGACTGGGTCGGCGGCCGCTACTCGATGGACTCGGCGATCGGCCTCTCGACGATGCTGGCGATCGGGCCGGAGCACTTCGGCGACATGCTGGCCGGCTTCCACGCCATGGATGAGCACTTCAGAAGGACACCGTTTGAGCGGAACCTGCCCGTGCTGATGGGCCTGCTCAGCGTTTGGTACAACGACTTCTTCGACGCCCAGACGGTCGCGGTCCTCCCCTACGACCAGTATCTCAAGCGCTTCCCTGGCTACCTTCAGCAGCTCACCATGGAGAGCAACGGCAAGCACGTCACCCTTGGCGGCTCGCCGGTCGACTATCAGACGGGGCCGATCTTCTGGGGCGAGCCGGGCACCAATGGCCAGCACTCCTTCTACCAGCTCATCCACCAGGGGACCAAACTGATCCCCTGCGACTTCATCGGCTTCTGCCAGACCCTGAACCCGCTCGGCAATCACCACGACCTGCTCCTGGCCAACGTGTTCGCGCAGACGGAGGCGCTGGCGTTCGGCAAGACGGTGGAGGAGGTCAAGGCGGAAGGGACGCCGGACTGGCTGGCGCCGCACCGCGTCTTCGAGGGTAATCGCCCGACGAGCACGATCCTGGCCGAGCGGCTGACGCCGGAGACGCTGGGCACGCTGGTGGCGCTCTACGAGCACAGCGTCTTCACGCAAGGCGTGATCTGGGACATCGACTCCTTCGACCAGTGGGGTGTCGAGCTGGGCAAGGTGCTGGCGCAGCGCATCATCCCGGAGCTGTCGGACGCCGAGGAACCGGCCCTCCGGCACGACAGCTCGACCAACGCGCTCATCCGTCGCTATCGGCGGCTGCGCGGCGTCTCGTCGAGGAGTTAGGCGGCGTCTGCCACTATCCGGGGTGGACAAGGACGTACCGCAACACGTCGCCGGCCGCCGGATGGGCGCTGTCCGCGTCGGTACCGCTTGGTCAGGCGTAGCTTTCCAGCTTGAGCACCAAGGCATGCAGGTCGTCGATCTGCCCATTGATGGCCTCAGCTGTGGCACCCATATCGTGCTTCGTGGCGCGATGGGAGCCGGGGCCCTGGATATACTCATTGACGAGCTGTAGCACCTGATCCAACGACTCCTGAATGCCGGCAATGTGCTGGATTTGGGACTTCTGGCGGGCACGCTGAACACTCTCTGTCACGACGACGCTCTCCGTTCCCTTGGCCACTCCGGGAATGGCCAGTCCTGGACCGGAGTTATCGCAAGTACCGCGCCAAACCATGACGCAGCGGGATCGCTTGTGCTGGAGTGAGGAGTAGGCAATGATCTACCGAGATGACCAAATAGGGCGACGGTGCTGCTCTTGGCACGCCTTAGCGTCTGGCCGCGAGTTGCAGCATAGTGAGGGGGTGGCGGATGCAAGCAGGAGACTCGGGGCGCCAGCGTCAGATAGTCCTCGCCTGGCTGCGCAGCGGCCAGTCGGAGCACAATGCCGCAGCGGCCGGCGTGCCGGCTGCCACGCTCGAACAGTGGCGCGATGCCTACTTCCAGTCCAAGCTGCCGCCACTCGCGGGTGACGTGTCGGCGGCAGTGAACGCGGCGGTGTCGATCCGGCGCGACGAGTGGGGTGTCGCCCACATCCGTGCCTCCAGCGCGAGCGACGTGTTCTTTGGCCTTGGCTACGCCATGGCTCAGGACCGGCTCTGGCAGCTCGACTACCAGCGACGGCTGGCGAGTGGCAGGCTGGCTGAGGTGCTCGGACCGCGATCGCTTGCCAGCGACCTGGTGATGCGCACGCTGGGGATGGCCGCGGCCGGCGAGCGCGGCTGGCTGCTGGCCTCCGAAGAAGAGCGCCGGCTGCTGGAGTCCTTCACCGCGGGCATCAATCATTGGAGGCAGACGGCGATTTCCGCAACGCCCCCCTTGCTGCCGGTAGAGTACGAGCTGCTGGAATACGAGCCGGCTCCCTGGCAGCCGGTCGACGCCATTGCCGTGTGGAAGCACCGCTGGTGGCTCCTCACCGGCCGCCTCGAACCCGTCGTCGTAGACGATGTCGCGAGGCGCATCCTCCCGCCAGAGCTGGCCGCGGCCTATTTTCAAGGCGAAGCGGCCGACGAGACTATTGTGCCGGAGCTGCCATCTACGTCCACATTGGGCGAGATTCCGGGCAGCGGTGCGGACGAAGGCAGCAACAACTGGGCCGTCGCAGGAAGCCGTTCCACCACCGGCAGTCCCGTCCTCTGCGGCGATCCGCACAACGCCTTCGGACTGCCCAGCCAGTGGTTCGAAGTGCAGCTCACCTGCCCGGAGTTCGACGCCGCCGGCGCCGTGTACGTTGGCACACCCTTCCTCTATTTCGGCCGGAACAGCGAGGTCGCTTGGGCAGTGACCAACCACAGCGTGTCAATCCGCGATCTGTACCGAGAAGCGTCCCATCCGACCGATCCCGCGCTCTACCGTGAGGGACAGGGCTGGCGTCCCTTTGAAGAGGAGCGCCACGCCATCGCCGTGGGCGGAGCAGGTACGGAGGAGCTCACCGTGCGCCGGACGGTGCGCGGTCCGGTCGTCAACGAGCTGCTTCCGCTGCGTGGCCAGACTGTAGCCGGCGCCCGGGAGGCGCCGATCAGTCTGCGCTGGTACGGCGCTGAAGCGGAGTCAGGGCTGGCGGCGTCGCTGGCGCTACTCCGCGCTCGCTCCGCCGATGATGTGCTGGCGGCGTTGCGCCACTGGCCCTGTCCGCCCCTGAACTACGTCTACGCCGACCGCGCCGGGCACATCGGTTATCACGTCGCCGGCCACGTTCCCATGCGCGGCGTCAGCGGCAGCGCCATCCGCGATGCTAACGATCCAAACGCCCGCTGGGACGGCATCGTGCCCTTCGACGTTCTCCCCCAGGAGCGTGATCCCGAACGCGGCTGGGTCGCCAGCGCCAACAACGTGCCCGGGCTTCGTGACCCCTGGTACCTCTCGCTGGGGCACTGGTCGGACGGCTATCGCTACCGGCGCATCCGCACACGGCTCAGCGCCAGGGAGCAGCTCACGCCGGCCGAGGTTTCCGCCATCCAGGCCGACGTAGTGAGCGGCCGCGCTGAGGAACTGCGGTCGGTGGTACTTGCCCATTTGCAACCGCTGGCCGAAACAGGCCAGCAGGCTGTGCCGGCGCTGGCGGTGCGCGTGTTGCAGCGTTGGGACGGAGCCTTCACGGTGGACAGCGTCGGCGCGACGATCTGGGCCGCATTCTGGCAGGATTGGACCGAAGCGGTTGCCCGCGCTCGCTTCCCTACCGACCTGGCCGAGCTGGTCGCGTCGGAGGTGGGTGGCGTGGCCAATCATCTCCTGCGCCACCCGTCCGTGCCGTGGTCTCCTCAGGAGGCTACCGCCGACGTGGTACGGCGCGCCTTCAGAAGCGCCGTCGAGCGGCTAGCCGCGGCCAGCGGGCCTGACCCGACGACGTGGCTGTGGGGCAGCCTGCACACGCTCGAGCATGCCCACCCACTGGCCGAGCGCTTCGGCCTACGCTCGCTCTACAACGTCGGACCGTCCCCCACGTCCGGCGGGCCGACCGTGCGTGCCGCCGGCTACCGTCGCGGTCCACCTTTTCCTGTGCTGTCCGGCGCGACCTACCGTCACGTCTCCGACCTTAGCCGGCCCGACAAACTGGACACGATCCAGACCGCCGGGCAGAGTGCGCAGCTCGGCAGCCCGCACTACGCTGACCAGGCGCCCCTCTGGCTGGCCGACCAATTCCACCCGCTGCACATGTCCGAAGCCGACGTGGCCGCGCACACCATTGGTGAGACCAGGCTGCTGCCGGTGTGCTAAGCATCCGCTGGTGTGTTCGTGCCGGGGAACCTCACCACCACTCCTCTCCAGACCTCACCAGCCTACCGTACCGCGGAGAGGAGGAACGACAACGGACGCGTGGGCTCGAATCTTGCCGCGGATGCTTAGCGGTGCAGATGCACCGGTTAGGCAGCATCCTTCTTCAGCAGATAGACCGCCGGCGCCAGCTTGCCCAGAAGGATGAACGGAAACCAGAGGGCGTCGGCTAGCGCCTGCTCGTAGAGCGCGTCCCCGTACTTCCGAACGAAGCTGTCCCGCCCGCGCAGCAGCCGGGAGGCATATAAGCCGGAGCGGGGGCTGTGCTCGCCATGCTCGATATCGTACTCCCGCCATTCGCCGCCGATCACGTCCTTCTGCTCGATGTGGAAGCCGGCGTCGAGGAATGCTTGCTCGGCGTGCTCCGGTCGGTTCCTCGCGATCTCCAGCGCTAGTTCCTCTGGCGCGGCGCCCAGGCCACGGTATAGCCGCTCGGCCTCCCGTGGCTCCAGGAACTCGCCGGCGAACGTCTTGTACACCAGCATCCTCCCGCCGGGCCGCAGGATGCGGTAGCACTCCCGCACGGCGGGCGGGATGGGGAAGCCGTCGCCCAACATGTCGCGGCACCAGATGAAATCGACGCTTCCGGACTCGACCGGGATGTCCAGGATTGAGGCCTTTCGGACAGTTATTCGCTGTTCCAAGCCCGCGGCCTTGACTGCCTCCATCGTGGTCGCCAGCAGACTCGGCACGAGGTCGATGGCCAGGATCTGGGAGGGCGTGCGCTCGGCGAGCCGGCAGGCCGCCCAGCCCGTGCCGCAGCCCACGTCGAGGATCGTGCTCTCAGGACCAAGGCCCAGCTCGCTCACCATTTCAAACAGCATGTCCGGGCTTCGTGGGTGAAAGCCCTGCTCCAGCTCCTGCTCGAACTGCTTGCTCTCCGGGGTCGAGGTATATCGCTCCTCAAGCGTCAGCGTCGTGAATTCTCCAGCGTTGGTCATGTGTTGTCCCTTCTCATCATCCTCGGTAAAGCAGCAGTTAGAACAAGGTAGCCGGCTCAAGCAGGAGAAGGTCGTCACGTTGTTGCCGCTGTAATGCGGGCGTGAAGCTGGATCGGCTCGCCAGCACCCACAACGGCGCCTGTTCGATTGGAAGCTTTTGTGCCTTTCCCTGCAGCGCATGCAGGGTCCGCTCGTCGACTGGCGCAGTCGTCCACGTGCACTCGCCGACCACGGTGGCGTGCCCGCGCCAGAGGCCCACGATATCGATCTCATCCTTCCCATCCCACCAGCGACCAAGCTGGGCGAACCTGGCGCGGAATGCGTCGGCGGCAAGCTGTCGCCAGAGGTGCTGGCGGCATGCTTCCTCCCAGGTCGTCCGTGCCACAAACTCATCCAGCGTAGGTCGGACTTCTCGCTCCCAGATCTCCGCGCTCTTTCCCAACTGCAGAAAGGATTGGAAGGGCGAGACGTAGCGGTACCAGAAGCGCAAGTAGGGGTCTGCCAGCCGATAGAGCACGCGCTGGGTCCGTGGCTGCTCGGCCTCCGTCACCGGTGTCTCGCGACGAATGAAGCGCAGCTCGAGCAGACGCTGCAAATGGTCGAAGATCTCGTTCGCGCTGTGCCGGCCTACTGCTCGGGCGATGTCGCTGGGCCGCTCCTCTCCCGTGGCGATGGCTCGCAGGATGGAGCTGTAGAGCGCCTCGTGATGGAACTCAGTCCGCAGCAACTCCTCGGCCTCCCGAAACAACACGTGACCAGGTGAGAGGACGGTGCTGATAAGGTTCGCGGATAGGCCTTCGGACGGGTCGACGTGCCGTAGATAGGCCGGGATGCCGCCGAAGCAGGCGTAAGCGCGGATTCGATCAGCCGGCCCCAGGTTAGGAAAGAAGGAGGAGGCGTCTTGGTAGTCGAAGGGATGGATCGGCACTTGGGCAGTCCGGCGTCCGTGCAGCGCACCGCCATAGCCGGTAAGGCCCTCCATAAAGGAGAAGCCTGATCCGGCCAGCACCAACATGATGTTGGCGGTCTGGTGGACGCGATCCCACCAGCGCTGGACCAGGGTGTCGAGCCCTGGCGTCATATCGCAGAGGTAAGGGAACTCGTCCAGGATCACCAGAAGCCGCTGCGCGCGAGACGGCTGAACGAGATAGCTTAGGGCGGCATCCCAGGTGGGAAACGGCGCCGTGCGGAGATAGTCGTCGCCCAAGATCTCGGCTGCTTCGGCCGCGAATCCCGCTAGGATGTCGCGCTCGGCGATACGGGTTCCATAGAGGTAGACGGCCCGCTTGCCGAGGGCGAAGTAGGACAGCAAGGTTGACTTGCCTACGCGACGTCTGCCCCACATGGTGACGAGCTGAGCCCCCGGCGATCGCCAGGCCCCTTCTAGCTGCGCGAGCTCGGCCGTACGATTGAAGAATGGGGTCGGCAACATCGGGTCGCGGCGCCTCCACACGGAGGTTACCATGGGCCGTCAGGTTGGAACCTGACAGGTTCCAACCTGACGGACGCCCAGACGGCAACGGGAGCACCCGCCAACCTGCACTACACCGCTGTGTGCTCGGTTCCAGCCGGACCTTTGGCCGCAACTCGCGATAGCCGGAGATGGTATATACTGAGGAACGCGTTTCTTGAGTAGGGATTTGCTGACGATCACCAAGGTCTCCGTTGCCGATGCCGACGTGGCTGCGCTGATTGCGGCGGCGCGTGAGGGCGACCACCTGGCCTATGGCGAGGTGGTGCGCCGGTACAGCGATGCGCTCTACCGTCTGGCCTTTCGTATCGTACGCGATCACGGCGACGCCGAGGACGCTTGCCAGGAAGCTTTCCTGCGAGCCTACACCCGATTAGAAACGTACGATTCGCGCTTCAGCTTCTATACCTGGCTGGCCGCTATCGTGAGCAACCTCTGCTTTCGCACGCTGCAGCGGCGCGATTGGAGGACCATCAGCGTCGACCCGGCGTTGTTGCGTGAGGCGCCGATGTTTGCCGCCGACGAGCCGGAAATGGTGCTGCTCGTGAAGGAGCGCGCCGACGTGGTAAAGGAGGCCCTGGCCCGCTTGCCCGATGCCTATCGCCAGATGGTCGTGCTGCGACACTGGCATGACCTTTCCTATCAGGAGATCGCCGATCTCACGCGGCAATCGCTGGCCACCGTCAAGACCCGCCTATACCGGGCCAGGCAGATGCTGGCCACGCAGCTCGTCGAACGGCGGACGCTCGGTGGCCTCGCCTAAGACCTCGCCGTCGCCAACTCCCCCTAGCCAACTACCGGCGAATTTCACCGACCGCGTGCTCGCCGGGCTGGACGACGCCGAACGGCGACAATCGCAGCGAGAGGTGCGCCGGCTCGCCGTTGCCATGGTGGGTATCGGCGTGGCCATCGGGCTGGTCGTGCTGGCCGCGATTCCCTTCCGCGGCCCCGGCGTCGGCACGCGCACCGTCGTGTCCTGGCTGGGCCGGGCGCTCATTGCCTTGAACACGCTAGGGCGTCAGGAGGACACGCTCCTCGCCGGCCTGCAGCTCGACCTGCTGCCGATTGGGGTCACGTTGCTGGTGCTGGTCTGCTGCCTCGCCGGCATCTGGCGACTCACCCGCTACGAGCGCCGTCCCGAGCGGCGGATGCGCCGCCGAACCTTCCTCATCCTTTTCGGTCTGAGCGCGGTGGCGTTGGCGCTCGCGCTGCTGACGCCGCTGCGTGCCTGGCAGAGCGGCGCCCTGCGCATCGGCCCCACGACGTTGCGCGATGCGGGCGCCGGAACCGTCTTGGTGCTGGGGGGGCCGGCGACTGTCACGACGGGCTTTGACGGAGGACTGTCCGTAATTGCCGGCGATGCCGTAATAAGCAGCAACGTACGGGGCGACGTCGTGACGGTGCTCGGCAACGTCGACCTGCGGTCGGGAGCAAAGGTGGAGGGTGACGCGGTGGCCGTAGGCGGGCGCGTGTACCGCGCCGCCGGCATCCCCATCGGCGGCGATGTGATCGGCAGCGCCCCTTTGCTCGCCCAGCCGGCGCGATCGGCGGCGGCGCGGATCCGTCTGGCGGTGGCGGCTTGGATTGGACTGCTCTTGCTCGGCGTGATGCTCACCGCGCTCTTTCCCTGGCCGATGCTGTTGGTAGCCGCGACGGCGAGGCGATTTTCCTGGCAAAGCTTGCTCACGGCGGCGGGGGCGGGCATCGGTCTGCTGCTCGTGATCGTCCCGCTGGCCCTCAGCGTGGCAGGACTGCCCATCGCCGTCGCGTTGCTGTTCGTGACCCTCCTGGCCTGGGCATTCGGACTCATCGCCATCGGGCTGGCTCTGGGTAGGCGCCTGATCCGCCCCTTCGGTTTCGGCCACTCCACACTGCTCGCCGCGGTATGCGGCCTCGGCCTCCTTGGCGCCGTGGCGGCCATCCCCTTCCTCGGCCCAATCCTCATCTGCGCGGCCGGCCTCCTCGGTGCAGGGGCGGCCGTCATCAGCGCGTTGGACACGGAGACGGCCGCGACCGCGCTCATCACGTCCGAGCGATGCTGAGCGCAGGCGGTGACATCGTGGGGCCGACGCGGTTTGGATGGGGATCTACCTTGATATCCGGTGGTGGCCGGGGCCGCGATTGCGATCGGCGGCTAAGCGACCGGGCGACTGCGGTCGCACGGCGACGATGGCGCTTTCATCCTTCGAGGGTCCTCCGCAGGAAACTGGCAATCGCAGTCGCCAATCTGGCGACGAGGGCGCCAGTTATCCCGACCGCCGTACCCTCCGTCCTTCGGACGACCATCACGAAATGAAAGGGACCGCAGTCCCCCGGTCACCTAGCCGCCGATCGCAATCGCGGCCCCGGCCCCCTCGGCGCTCCAAATACAGCGATCCGGTCAAAGACAAAAGGCCGGGACATCCTCAAGGCGAGGATGTCCCGGATCTCGACGCAGACGCGGCCGTTAGGCAGCGCGGCGTCGCCCGGCTACCGAGACGACGAGCAGCCCACCGGCGATGATGATGGCCAGCGGCAGCGCGGTTTCGCCGCTGGTCGCGAGAGCGCCTCCTCCGGTTGAGGGCGTGGTGGCCGGCGTGCTGGAGGTTGTTGTTGCTGCCGCGGCAGCGGGAATGTTGC